>JAQNCM010000258.1 GCA_029237615.1 Mucilaginibacter sp. | reverse complement strand
TTAGCTCCCGCGATAATTTGATAGCGGTTACTATTTTGTAGATAAAATAAAGCGGCCCCGCAAATATATTCAGCTGGTGACCAGTTGTAACGGTGTAGGTGTTGTCTGAAGCGAGTAAAGAAATGTTATCCTTAACCAGATGTGAGATATGAGATGTGAGATGTGAGATTCGGGAATATTGTGATTGTAGTACCTTAACTAATACATCACGATCTGCTATTACTTTTTTGTGTTTTAATAAGGCAGCAAACCCATTCAGATCAGGTCGGTGGCCATAAAATGGGCGAAGGTTAGGGGCATCCTCAATATAATCAATAACGGTTTGCGAAAAATATCCGGTGTCTTTATAGTTTATACAGGAGGCGTCCATGTTTTAATTTCTGTTTCTGATGTTCCATTCCGGATTTAAACTTTAGATGTTCGAAACATAGATTGTCATGGGTAATTTATTTCAACAACCCACTTGCAACGTGTACACCAAGCAAGCCGCTTGTCCTGTGAGGTGCCGATCCGCCAAATGGCCGGACGGCATGACGTTGGCTGGTGTTATTTCAAACATGCTTTATCTAAATCCAAAAGGAATATACTCAGTATTGTCTTTAATGATAAGGTCGAATTTAGATGTTATATTTATAAAACAAACAGCGGCGACCAAAAAAGCCTGTTATTTTACAATATGTCCATAAAGATCAAAGTCTTCAGCGGTATCAATTTTAACATTAACAAAACTGCCGATGGTGGCATAATCTATCTTTGCGTCTATTAATACTTCGTTATCAACTTCGGGCGAATCAAACTCCGTACGGCCAACAAAATAACCGCCATCGTTTTTATCGACTAAAATTTTATAGGTATTGCCTATCTTCTCCTGGTTTTTTTCAAAGCTGATGCCCTGTTGTATTTCCATAATGGCATCGGCACGTTCCTGTTTTACTTCCGCCGGTACATCATCGACCAGCGAATAGGCATGCGTTTTTTCTTCGTGTGAATAGGTGAAACAACCCAGGCGATCGAATTTAGTGTCCTCTACCCATTGCTGCATCTCTTCAAAATCCTGCTCTGTTTCGCCCGGATAGCCCGTTATCAGTGTGGTACGCATGGCAATGCCCGGTACTTTGTCACGTATCTGGTTTACTATATCAATGGTTTTTTGTTTGGTGATGCCCCGGCGCATTGATTTAAGCATATTGTCGCTGATGTGCTGCAATGGCATATCCATATACTTGCATATGTTGGCACGCTCATTCATTACATCCAGGATCTCCATAGGGAAACCTGAAGGGTATGCGTATTGCAGCCTGATCCATTCAATGCCGTCAACATCCGAAAGGCGACGCAGTAATTCATCCAGGTTGCGTTTGCCGTAAAGATCTAAACCATAATAAGTTAAATCCTGGGCAATTAATATAATTTCTTTGGTGCCGTTTTTGGCTAAATTCTGCGCATCCTTTACCAGCTGGTCAATAGGGGAGCTTAAATGCTTACCACGCATTAACGGTATCGCGCAAAATGAACAGGGGCGGTTACAGCCTTCGGCTATTTTAAAATAAGCGAAATGCGAAGGGGTAGTTAACAACCGTTCGCCGATAAGCTCATATTTATAATCTGCACCAACAGATGTTAACAGGTTTTGCAGGTCATTGGTACCAAACCAGCCGTCAACATTGGTAATCTCTGCTTCCAGTTCGGGTTTATAGCGTTCGGAGAGGCATCCGGTAACAATAACTTTTCCCACCTTGCCCTGGTCTTTCAGGTCGCTGTATTGCAGAATGGTATCGATAGATTCCTGTTTGGCATTGTCAATAAACCCGCAGGTGTTGATTACAATGATGTCATTGCTACCCACTTTCTCTGCCTCGTGCACCACATCAAAATGGTTGCCTTTCAGCTGCCCCATAAGGATCTCGGAATCGTAAATATTTTTCGAACAGCCTAAGGTGACCACATTAATGCGTGGTTTACTTTTTATTTCAGGCTGATAAATTTCTTTTGTTTTCATATCATAGAACTTTTGCAATAACAAAAGGTCGCTTGTCATTGCGAGGTACGAAGCAATCGCAAAACTGTGCGTAATGGATTTGCAAGTGGAGATTGCTTCGTCGTTCCTCCTCGCAATGACAATAGTTTTATTGTTTAAATAATGAGTCCACAAAGGCCTTCCGGTCAAACAACTGCAAATGATCCTTGCCTTCGCCCACGCCAATATATTTTACAGGAATCTTAAACTGATCAGATATCCCTATCACCACGCCACCCTTTGCGGTACCGTCCAGCTTTGTTAAAGCAAGGGCATTTACAGCGGTTGCTTCGGTAAATTGCTTGCATTGTTCAATTGCATTTTGCCCGGTTGAGGCATCCAGCACCAGCAAAATCTCGTGCGGTGCGCCAGGGACAACCTTTTGCATTACATTTTTGATCTTGGTAAGCTCATTCATCAAGCCCACTTTGTTATGCAAACGGCCGGCTGTATCAATAATTGCAACATCGTCGCCATTTGCTACGGCAGAACGTAAAGTATCATAGGCAACTGATGCGGGATCGGACCCCATTGCCTGCGCAACAACTTTTACACCCACACGCTCACCCCATAGCTGGATCTGGTTTACTGCCGCCGCCCTGAAAGTATCGGCAGCGCCGATAACCACCTGGTTGCCTGCCTGTTTTAATTTATGTGCCAGCTTGCCAATGGTAGTGGTTTTGCCCACGCCATTTACACCCACCACCATAATTACGTAAGGCTTGTGGCTGCCGTATTCAAAGTTCGAAAAATCGTTGCTATTATTTTCGGCGAGCAGGTGCTGAATTTCATCCTTTAAAAGGTTGTTTAATTCAGACGTATTTACATATTTATCGCGTGCAACCCGTGCCTGGATCCGTTCGATGATCTTCAAGGTGGTTTTTACGCCGACATCTGAAGTTACCAGCACTTCTTCCAGCTCATCAAGCACGTCATCGTCAACAGTTGATTTACCGGCGATTACTTTGGTTATTTTTGAAAAAAAGTTATCCTTGGTTTTTTCCAAACCAGTATCCAGCGCCTCCTGCTCCTGAGGCGTACTTTCCTTTTTTTTGAAAAAATCGAATAATCCCATT
>JAQNCM010000579.1 GCA_029237615.1 Mucilaginibacter sp. | reverse complement strand
GGACGATCCTCCCCGCTCGAATGGCAATCGCCTGCGCTACCGAATTACGGGCGTCCACCGTCAGGATCCTGCCGTGGATCATGATGAGGTCCACCGCTCGCTCGGTCGATGGTTGCCCGATCGCACCGCAAGCGGCACACGTCAGAAGCAGCCCGCTGATGGGCGCGCGAAACATGCAGAGCTGTATAGACCTGCTTCGATAGGCGTGCCAAGGGTTCTTTTCTCCACATCCCGGCTGGGCATGTCCTTCTGGGACCAGCGCCAGATCGGTCTGCCCTATCGCCATATGGGGAAGAACGTGCCCTGCATGTGGGAGAAACGGTCCCCGTTTGGTAACGTAACGATCTTGGTGGCAGGGTTAAGTCGCTGTGTTTTCCACCGGATAATTGCAGAGGTCTCTCCGGCAGGAGGCACAGCCGGATGAGACGCGCGAATCCGGGATCATGGGACCAAGGGTACGATTGTTGCTGCTGATGCTGGGGTGTGCCTGCTTACCTGCCTTGCAGGGCAAGAGCGTGGCTGCGTCCTCACGTCCACAGTCGAGCAGCACTCCGGTTCCCCTCAGCGTCCCCTGGTTGCCGCTTGCGCCGACGACGCTCACCACCCCGGGTCCGGCGGGCGGCCTCATCATAACTGGCGGCCGCATCTTGGGCATCGCCGTCGATCCGGCGGACTCCACTGGGAACACCGTTTACCTGGCCACCGCCGGTGGCGTATGGAAATCGACGAATGCCGCGGCACTCAGCGGGAGTGTGTTGTTCGCTCCGGTTACGGATGGTGTGCCAGCGGTCGGAACGCTGGACTTCGCCACCGTGAATACCGGAGCGATTACCGTGCAGCCCGGCGGCACCGGCGTAGTGCTGGCCGGCACCGGCGATCCGACGGGCATGAGCGACTCCATGTACGGCATCGGGCTGCTGCGCTCGGCCGATCATGGAGCCACCTGGAGCGTGATTCGCGAGGCACGCAATCCAACAACCGGCTTGAACCAGGGCAACTTCTTCGGCGAGGCGTTCTCCGGCTTTGCCTGGGGCACCTCCTCGCCGAACTTCGTGGTGGCGGGGCTGACGCCCGCCCCTGGCTCCTATTCGGTGAACGCCGGCTACATCAGCTCCAGCGCCAGAGGGCTCTTCTATTCGCAGGATGCCGGGCAGACGTGGCAGATGGCCACCGTGCAGGACGGTCAATACAAGGTATTGCAGAGCGCCAATCAGTTGAGCGTGGGCGTGCCGGTGCTGGCCGTGGTGTGGAATCCCATGCGTCGCATCTTCGTCGCTGCCATCCGTAATCATGGGTTCTACTCCTCGCCGGACGGGATTACCTGGAACCGTATGGCCACGCAGCCGGGTGGCACCGCGCTCTCTACCGCCGCCTGTCCTTTCCTTTCGAGCGGTGGTGGCTCGCCGAACTGCCCCATCTATGAGGCGGGCCTGGCTGTCCAGCCTGGAACGGGCGACATGTTCGCGATCGCGACCAGCCAAACGGATATAGACAGCGGACTGTGGCAGGACGTCTGTGCGGCGTCGAACGGAAGCTGCTCTTCGCCGACCCCCACCTTTGCGACCCAGCTGCCGAGTGCGCAGCTTGAGACCAGCACCGGAACCATCAGCGGCGCGAGCCATTCGCTCTGGCTCGAGGCCATCCCTTCCGGCAGCGATACGTTGCTCTTTGCCGGGACGCAGGATCTGTTCCGCTGCAGCCTCGCGGCAGGATGCGTCTGGCGCAACACCACGAACGTTGGCACCTGTGCGGCCGCTCAGGTGGGAGCCATGCAGCATAGTGTCGCCTCAGTCAGCGGAACGGCGACACTCTTCTTCGGCAATGACCACGGCCTGTGGCGCACGCGCGACGCCATCAGCCAGCCATCCCCTGTGTGCTCTAACAACGACGCAGCACACTTTGACAACCTGAACGGGGGGCTGGCCGGGTTGGTTGACGTGATCTCGATGGGCCAGGATCCAGCGGATGCAAACCAGTTGATGGCTGGCCTCGTCCGGGCGGGTACGGCTGGGGGCAGCGATGGCGCGTGGCAGTCCATGATGAGCACTGAAGGCGCCTATGCGCAGGCCGGGTGGGGTTCGGCCATTGGAATGTGGTTTGCTACCTCTGGTCCCGGTGTGTCGATCAGCCGATGCTCCCTCGGCTCTCTCTGCGGCCCAGGGGACTTTGGCACCGCGCCGATCGTTGGCAGCAGCCAGGTGAATGGAGACGACAACGCGCTGAAGGCACCAGCCGTCTGGGCGCTTGATCCCCAGGATCCGAGCCGCATCATCGTCGCGACGTGCCGGATGTGGCGCGGCCAGTCGAGCGGCCAAGGCTGGAGCACGAGCAGTGAACTCAGTGGCATGCTGGACGGGCAGGGGGGACCGAGCTGTCTGGCCGACAACTCACAGGTGCGAGCTCTGGCCGCGAGCGGCACCATCCCGGGTCGCGCAGACGGCGCCGAGCGGATCTACGCCGGACTAGCCGGCTTTCCCGACGGCGCTACGAGGCACCCCGGCCACGTCCTGAGCGCGCTGGTCACGCCTGCCGCCACTGCGGCGTCGACCACATGGTCCGACCTGACGGCCAGTCCTGTCCCAAACGATCCGACCGACTCTCACACCTTCAACCCCGGGGAAATCGGTATCTCCAGCATTGCCATCGACCCCAGAGATGCGACGGGCTCAACGGTCTATGTGGGCCTCTCCGCGTTCGGTGGCAGTGGCTTTGCGGAGAGGAGCAATGTGCCAACGCTGTACGGCAGCACAGACGCGGGCCAGCACTGGTCGAACCTGACCAACGGCCTGCCAAACGCGCCGGTGAACGCGGTGCTCATCGACCCGCTGGACCCGGCCATCGTGTATGTCGGGACAGACGTCGGGGTGTTTGTCACTACATCCATAGCGCAGTGCGCGAACACCAGCCAGAACTGCTGGGCACCGTATGGCATTGGACTGCCCGCGGTGCGAATCACCAGCCTCTCAGCAGCCGTCGGCGGCGGTGCGTCGTGGCTCCGCGCCGGGACCAAAGGCCGTGGCGTGTGGCAGGCGGAGCTCGCGAGCGTGGCTATCCGGAACGCGCCAGCCACCGCATCCATCACGCCCGCCAGTCTGGCATTTCCATCGCAGCCGCTGGGGACAGCCAGCGGTCCGCAGGCGCTTACCGTGCAGAACACCGGGACCACGGCTCTGACTCTGGGCACGATAACCGTCAGCACCCGCGAATTCGTCCTGTCGGGCCAATGTCCTGCGAGGTTGGCCGCAGGGGTTTCGTGTTCGGTCTCTGTCGTGTTCGCCCCCACCGCGACGGGCGCGCTCAGTGCGACGTTCTCTGTGCCAGCGAATGTTCAGGGCGGCTCGCTCACTGTTTCGCTCGCCGGGACGGCTACCCAGGGCAGCGTGATCGTGCTCACTCCCCTGCGCATGGACTTCGGTGGGATGATCCTCGGGCAGACCAGTCCCGTTCAGTACCTGACCATCGCGAACACCGGCACACAGCCGGCCAGCCTTCAGCAGCCCAGCACCAGCGCCCCCTTCGCCATTACTGCGAATACCTGCGGGACCGTGCTGACCGCAAATACCAGTTGCACACTTGGCCTCAAATTCACGCCGCTCGCCGTCGGGCCCGCCTCCGGCACAATGTCGGTAAGCGACAATGCCGGGACGCAAACGGCTGTCCTGAGTGGAATTGGACAGACCGCAGCTACCGATGGTCTCAGCGCTACGACTCTGAGTTTTGCGGCGCAGGCGGAGGGCACCATCAGCGCGCCGCAGCAGGTGGTGCTCACCAACAACGGTGACACGTC
>JAQNCM010000471.1 GCA_029237615.1 Mucilaginibacter sp. | reverse complement strand
CTCGTTCTAGACCAGGGCGCGCTGGCGATGCCGGGCGCTTGATGCCTAACGGGAGGGCGGCGATGCGGGTAACGTCAAGTCATGGCGTGCCGAGATATTCTCGAGTTCGCCGTGGCGGCCTCCTTGAGTGGGTGCGCGCCAGCGCTCGCGCGGGCGCCGGGTGGCAAGGTCGCGCCGTTTGGCTAGCAGTCTTTATGGCGCTCCCTCGTCTTCGGCATGATTTCGCTAGGGCGGTGAAGACCATTTTCGCTCCGGGCCGCGAGATCGAGACGTTGGACGTCCTCGATTGGAATTCTGGCTATTTCCGTGATGCGCGGGCGCGAAATGGGCTCACCGCGCCGTCGCGGCGAATTGTGCCCGGCAAGGTGATCATCTGTTTCAGCCGGCTCCCGGTCGCGGAGGTCGAGAAGGCCGCACGATTCATCGATCCATTGCTGGCGGCGTGATGATCGAAAGGACCAACCCGATGCAGTCACTGCATGTCATCAACCCCAATTCCTCGGCTATTGTGACGGCTACGATCGCCGCTGCAGGGAGGGCCGCGCTGCCGCATCTTGCCGACAGCTTCGTTTTCGCGACGTTGGTGGACGGGCCGGATGGCATCGTCACACAGGAAGACGCTGATCGCGTCGCGCCGCTGGTGACAGACTACGTGCGCGAACACGCCACTTCCGCATCCGGATTCGTGATCGCTTGCTACAGTGACCCCGGCCTCTTCGCGGCGAGCGAGGTCACGACGGCTCCCGTCGTCGGCCTGTGCCAGGCGGGTTTGGCGGCGGCCATGTCGTTCGGGACGCGGATTGGTGTCATCGCGGTTAGCCGTGCGGCGATCCCGCGTCATATGCGCTACTATGGCGCACGCGGATTGCGCGGCCTGATCGCCGGCGAACGGGCGATCGATCTGCCTGTAGCGCAATCCGGCGACGAGCGTGCGGCGCTCGGCCGCATAATCGAGGTGGCGACGGCCTTGCGCGATCGGGATGGCGCCGACGTCATCGTCCTCGGCTGCGCTGGCATGTCGAATCTTAGGCCTCAGGTCGAAGCGGCACTTGGGGTGCCGGTGATCGATCCAGTAACGGCCGCGATCGGTGTGGCGGTACTCAGATTGACCGAGCTCGGTCATGTCTGAATTGCGCCATTCGGCGGGCGCCAAGCTCGGAGTGTTGGGCGGCATGGGGCCGCTCGCGACGATCGATTTTCTGCGTAAGCTGGTGGAGCGGACGCCGGGCAGCGCGGATCAGGATCATATTCCGATGATCCTGCACAGCGTCCCACAAATCCCGGATCGAAGCATGGCCTTCCTCGCCGGCTCCGATATCCCATGGGCCTATCTCGTCTCCGGCTTGTTCACTCTACAGAATGCCGGAGCGCAGCTGATCGCCATTCCGTGCAACACGGCCCATGTTTGGCACAAGCGGCTCGCCAGCATTGCATCTGTGCCTGTGCTGCATATCGGCCGCCTGACCGGGGAGGCGATAGGATCGGGCCGGGCAGCCCCTCACCGTATCGGTATCTTGGCGACTGACGCTACGTTGCGCGCCGACATTTATCACACGGAACTGGGCCTTCGGGGCATTGCGGTGGTGCCCCCCCCGGACGGCGATCAGTCGGCGTTCGTGATGGCGGGGATAAGGGCGGTAAAGGCCGGTGACGTCCCTCAAGGCCGCCTTCTCCTGGAGAAGGCGGCGGCGCGGTTGGCCGAGGCTGGAGCGGAGGCCATCCTGATGGCCTGCACCGAAGTACCGCTGGCGCTGGACGGTATCGATCTCGGGGTGCCCACGATCGATCCTACGACGATCCTTGCCGAGGCGTGCGTAACCTGGTGGACGACAAATTTTGCGCCCGAACGGGCAGTGGCATGACGAAGCGGGATCATATGGCCGATTATGACGTGACAATCCGTGGTGGTTCAGTGGTGAGCGACACAGCGATCGCCATGGCGGACGTGGGCATCTCCGGGGACAAGATCGTGGCCGTCGGCCCTGGTCTTCCTGCGGGACGCCGCGATATCGACGCAACTGGTCGCTTGGTAATGCCGGGTGGCGTCGATACGCACTGCCATGTCGAGCAGCTTTCCGGTATGGGGCGGATGGGAGCGGACGACTGGTATTCGGCGAGCGTGTCTGCCGCGTTCGGTGGAACGACCACGATCGTGCCGTTTGCTGCTCAGCATCGCGGATCGTCGCTTAGTCAAGTGGCCAATGACTATGCCTCTCTCGCGGCGGCTAAGTCAGTAATCGACTATAGTTACCACGTTATCGTGACCGGAACCGACCGGGTAACCCTTGAAGAAGATCTGCCGCAACTCATCCGCTCTGGCATCACATCCTTCAAGATTTACATGACCTACGAGCAGCTCAAGCTCGACGATTATCAGGTGCTGGATGTGCTAGCGGTCGCAGCCCGCGAAAAGGCGCTGGTGATGGTCCATGCCGAGAACAACGACGTCATCCGCTGGGTGTCTGAGCGGCTGCTGGCCAAGGGGCACAATGCGCCCGCTTTCCACGGCGCGAGCCATGTGGAGATCGCTGAGGCCGAGGCGACCAACCGTGCCGTCCAGCTTTCCCGCCTGCTCGATGTGCCAATACTTATCGTCCATGTCTCCGCCGCCGATGCGCTCGCGACGATCGCGGCGGCGCAAGCACGCGGGGCGCCGATCTACGCAGAGACCTGTCCACACTATCTCGTCCTGACGAGGGACGAAATGGATCGGCCGGACATGGAAGGCGCCAAATATTGCTGTAGTCCGCCGCTACGCGACGCGGCGTCCCAGGAAGCCCTGTGGGCGGGCCTGCTCGACGGGACACTCCAGACGCTGTCGTCCGATCATGCGCCCTATCGCTTCGATGCTAGTGGCAAGTTGCCTTTTGGCCATGCCACGACGTTCAAGCAAGTTGCCAACGGGATCCCGGGGATCGAGGCGCGTCTGCCGCTGCTCTTTTCTGAAGGCGTGGGCAAGGGGCGGATCAGTTTGCCGCAATTTGTCGCGCTGGGTGCGGCTAATCACGCGCGCCTCTATGGTCTCTATCCTCGCAAGGGCCTGATCGCCCCAGGTGCGGATGCAGACATTGCGATTTGGAATCCCGATCGCGAAGTGACTCTATCGACCGCGACGCTGCACGATCGGGTCGGCTACACGCCCTATGAGGGCATGACGGTGCGCGGATGGCCGGAGATCGTAATCAGCGCAGGTCGAGTGATCGTCGAGAACGGCCAGCTCCACGCGCAGCCGGGTAGCGGGCGCTTCATTCCTCGGACGACGCCCGAGCCCTGCGCGATTGACCGTGACATTGGCGAGCAGGCCCGCTTCTTCCGCGCCCTCGCTGACAGTTGATCCTTTCATCCTATCGCTATTTTTCGGAGCCGCCATGACCAGCGATCGTACGCTTAGCCTGGCCGTCGCGAAGATGGGCCCCTCCGGCGACCCGCTGCGCTATGACCGAACGACGATCCTGCTTCACTGGATCACTGCATTTCTTGTCATTGCCTTGTTCACGCTGGGCGAGACATGGGGGTATGTATCCCGGCCGTGGCAGCATGTGATGATCGTCAGTCATCTCAGCTTTGGAATTGTGTTGTCGGTTCTGATCCCGGTACGGCTGCTGTGGCGCTGGACCAGGGGCACGTACATTTCTGACAATATCGGACGCTGGGACGATTTAGCCGCAAAAGCTGTCGAGGGCTCTCTCTACGCGATTATGATCGCCTTGGCCGTAATCGGCTACGTTTGGCGGTGGGGGAACGGCCAGGCAATGAGCTTCTTCGGGCTACTTATAGATCCGCCGTTTTCGCGGCTGTCCCACGAGACGGTTGGATTGCTGCGGACCCTGCATTCGGACGGCGCATGGCTCCTCATTGTCCTGGCGTTCGGCCATGCCGGCGCGGCGCTGTTTCATGCACGCGTTTTGAAAAACACCGTTCTTCAGCGTATGCTTTAGGTGTCCGCGGTTCTGTTCACCTTGTGAGGCGCTAGGGCTGTCCTGGGCGAAAGCGGCTAAACAGCAAACAGCTTCAGCTGATACTTTAAAGTGTATTTTGACCGCGGACTTTGCACGCGATTTCCAACAGCTTCGCTTCGAGTTTCTCTTGCGCTCGGGGAAAGTTGAACCTGCGACGGTGCTCGATCGCTGGCTCGATCAGCATCAGGTCAGCGTCAATCGCTTCGCCTGTCTCGTGGAAAAGGTGCGGAAGGCGGTGGCCGTGACGCCGACCAGGCTAACGCAGATTGCAGCGCGAGCGCGGATCCTTCTGGCCCGAAGCGCGGAAGGCGATGTCCTTCGGACAGCCGGCTCAAGAGTGTCGAACACTACTCGTGGCCGGATCAGCAACCGAATGCACAGGAGACGCTCATCGTGATCTATCTCGACAAGGAGCAGATCTTCGCTCGCTCCAACACTCCAGATCTTGTTGAAGCGTTGCAGGTCGCCTTTGCCCGGCCCTCCTTCACACCCGAGCGCATGCACTGCACGTTGCCGGGGGACGATGGCGCGACATTGCTCATTATGCCGGCGTGGCAGACCAGAGCACTTCTCGGCGTCAAGATCGTGAGCGTTATGCCGGAAAATCCGCGCAAGGGCCTGGCCTCGATCAACGGCGTTCATATTTTGATCAACGGCGAGACGGGCGCGGTTCAGGCCATCCTGGATGCCTCAGCTTTGACCGCGCTGCGTACCTCGGCGGTGTCGGCCCTGGCTTCACGCTTTCTGTCCCGCGTGAACGCGTCGTGCTTGCTGATGGTCGGGACCGGCGCCCTGTCTGAGCACCTTGTCCGCGCCCATAGCACTGTCAGGCACATCGAGAAGGTGATCATCTGGGGTCGAGATCCGAAAAAGGCACAGGACCTGGTCGCGCGCCTCGGCGATCTGAACATCGACATCTCAGTCGCCACTGATCTTGGCGGCGCTGTTGCTGCAGCCGACATCGTCAGCTGCGCAACCATGAGTGATCGCCCCCTTGTTCAAGCGGCGTGGGTGAAGCCTGGCTGCCACATCGATCTGGTCGGTAGCTTTTCTCCGACGATGGTAGAAGTTGATCCTCATCTGCTTGGGCGGGCGCGGCTTGTCGTCGACACGCAGGTCGCTCTCAAGGAGAGCGGTGATTTGATCGGACCGCTCCGTGAAGGGATTATCTCGGCGCCGGCCGTGGAATTGTCGGAGCTTGCCGCGGGAACCGTGCGTGGTCGTTCGGACGCCTCGGAAATTACCGTCTTCAAGTCAGTCGGGACGGGGTTGGCAGACATCGCCGCCGCGCGTTATCTGGTGGAGGCGGGGGTGGCGATCAGAAGTGACCGGTCGGCGGCGGGCGATAGCGGAGGCATGCGCCTGGCGTGAAGCGAAGTCCTCGCCGGACGATCTAGGGCAACCCGGCCGCCGCGCTCTCATCGTTCGAGCGCAGCGGCCACCAGGCATCCTTGCGGCAGACTGGGATCAGGGCTTCGGTTGATAGATCATCACCGCAGCCGAACCGAAGTTCCCCAGGTGAGGGACTGAAACGTAGAAGCGATCAAGCTCCGGAGAATACAGGCTCGTCTTGGCCAGGATGTCGGTGTCCACAGCCGGCAACCGCTGATAGGTGTCTTTGTCGCCAATCGCGTAGGTTTCGATATGACCGACCCCGACTGACACATAGATGCGCCGCCTCTTCTGGTCGAGGAAGATCCCGTCCGCCCAACCGCCTATAGGCAGGATGGCGATCTGGCGGCCGCTGGCGGCGTCCAGCACGATAATCGACCCATACATGCTCGAGTCACGGCACGCCACATACAGCCGGTTGTGGCTTGCATCGAGCGCCAGGCCCATGTTGCGATGGCCGCTGGGCAGTTTCCAGGTGGCGATTTTCTGCCGTTTGGACAGATCTACGACAGCCAGCTCGCCCCCTTCGGCATTGACGTAAAGCAGCTGCTTGCCGGAATCGATCGCAGCGCCTTCCAGGCTCTTGGTCGCGATCGGGATATCGAAGACCTTCTCCATGCGGTCGACATCGATCGCCGAGACCAGAGCATGGTCCATCCCGGCCTCGTCGCCGCCGTTGTTCACGTAGATGAGGTTCGTCGTCTTGTCATAAATCATGACGTCGGCGCCCACCGCGACGGGGATCTTCTTGACAAGTGAATAGTCCTCGCCGCTGAAAACCTTCACGTCGCCGGATTCGCCGTCGGCGACGAACAGGCGTTTCGATGTCGGACTATAATAGGTCCCGCGCGGACTGCCGGCCGGAAGCATTTTCAAGACCGTCTCTTTCTTCAGATCGAGAACGGCGACCGCTCTTGCGGCCAGGGGGGTGGCGAAGATCCGCCCGCCGGCAAGGTCGAGAGACAGATAGTCGGTATAGGGGGCCACGGGGACATCTGGAATCTTGATTGTCCGTTCAAACACCAGGGGTTTGCTTTGCGGCGATGCCGCGGCGACATTGGTCAGCTGGCTCGCCGCCAACATGACGGCGGCCGTAGCGAAAAGGCGCCATCTTTTACTGCCGCGTCCAACATTGGCCGGGCAATTGAGTCTGAGTTCTTGGTTCATGTCTGATCCGGCCTCGATTTAAAAAGTCATACAAGCCTTGGCTCGATCAAGGCAGATGGTTGCGATGATTTTGAGCGTAACCAGCCGGACCGGCGGCGACCAAATTAAGATGCACTAGCGGCTATTCAGCTTGCTTATAGGCTGAGGCCTGTGAATTGGCGTGGAGAATTGACCGCCATCTCGAGGGGATCGGCGTCGAAAAATGACCCCCTGTCCTTGAGGCTTTGATGGCCAGATCGGCGGCTTGTTCAGCTGCGGGTCAAGATGGGGATGTTGGTAGTAAAGACGGTCGCGAAGATCCGGCGCGAGTACTTCGGTCAGGGCACAGGGGTGAAGACGATCGCGCGGGAGCTGGAGCTGTCGCGCAACACGGTCCGCAAGGTGCTGAGGTCGGGAGAGACCTCGTTCGACTACGAGCGTTCCGAGCAGCCGCATCCCAAGCTGGGGGCCTTCATCGGGCGGTTGGAGGCGATGCTGGAGAGCAACGCCGCCGGCGCCAGGAAGGACCGGCTGACGCTGACGCGGATCGCCGATCTGCTCAGCCGGGAGGCTATGACGGCGGCTGTGGCTGAGCTCTGCGCCGGGCGACGCCTACCAGTTCGACTGGAGCCACGATCAGGTCGAGATCGGCGGCACGCCGATGACCGTGAAGGTGGCGCACCTGCGGCTCTGCCACAGCCGTCGGTTCTACATCCGGGCCTATCCGCGCGAGACCCAGGAGATGGTGTTCGACGCCCACGCCCACGCCCGGGCCTTTGCGCTGTTCGGCGGGGTCACGGCGCGCGGAATCTACGACAACGTGAAGATCGCGGTGGACGCGGTGTTCGCCGGCAAGCCCGGCGCTTCAACCGGCGCTTCGAGCAGATGTGCTCGCACGATCTGATCGAGCCGGTCGCCTGCACGCCGGCCTCGGGC
>JAQNCM010000538.1 GCA_029237615.1 Mucilaginibacter sp. | reverse complement strand
TGTCGTAGCCGTGGCCGGTGAAGAACTCTAGGATGGCGGTCCGTACTTCCTGCTTGGTCACTGTCTTCTCTCCCTCACTCAATCTCAATTCCTGATGTCATCTTAGCATCATTATGATATCACTGTCAAGGGGTAAAATGCGATTGCTATGAAAGAATCCGCGCAAGCGCTCGCGGCCTTCGTCGTGTACCGCGACATGGGCCCGGGCCGGACGGCCGAGGCCGCGGCGAAGGCCTGCGGCAAAAGCTACTCGCTGCTGCATCGCTGGTGCGCCCAGCATCGCTGGACCGCCCGCGTGGCGGCACATGACCTTGCTATTGCCGATGCGGCCGCCGATCGCGACAAGGCGGCCCGGCTGGCCGACATGGAGAAGCGCCGGCAAAACCGGCTGAGTGTGGCCGCGGCGCTGCGCCTGAAGGGTGTCGAGGCCCTGACGAAGATGACGGCCGAGGCGCTCGCCGAACAACCCCAGGCGGTGATCAGGATGCTGGACCACGCCGACAAGACCGAGCGTCTCGACACCGGGGAGGCAACGGAGCGAATAGATGTTACCCAGCTCTCCGACGTCGAGCTACGCCTACGCATCGCCCAACTCGAGCGAGCTCAATCGCCTGAACGCGGAACTAGCCCGCCGGCAGGCGGCGGAACTGGAGCGCCTGACCGCTGAGCTCGCGCGCCGGCATCCCGAGCCGGATCCGGACGTCGTCGCCGAGCCGGTGCTGAGCCTTACCGAATGGTCGACCCGCTACCGCGTCATCGGCGAGCAGCCGTTTACCCTGGTGCCTCCGCTGGAGGCTATCTATAGCAGCACGCATCCGCGCCAGATCATCCGCAAAGCCGCCCAGGTCTTCGTCAGTGAATATCTGGTCAACCTGGCGCTCTGGGCGTGCGATACCGGCCAGGGCGGCCGCGGCAACAGCCTCTACATCTTCCCCTATCAGGCGCAGATGGGGGAGTTTTCAACCGCCCGCGTGGACAAGGCTATCGAGGAGAGCAGCCATCTCGCCGGGCGGGTGCGACTGCCGGCCAACGTGAAGCAGAAGCGCATCGGCAACGGCTTCATGTACCTGCGCGGCGCGTCCAACCGTAACATGATTATCTCGGTCGACGCGGACCTGATCTGTTGCGACGAGGTAGCGGAATATCCGGCCGGCACGGTGGATACGGTGGAGCGCCGGCTCGGCTCTTCGCTGCTGAACTGGGTACGGGCCGGCAGCACGCCGCGCTACCCGGCCGATGAGGCCGGCGTGCTCTGGGACCAATCCACGCAGGCGGTCTACGAAGTCCGCTGCTCGCACTGCTCCGTGTGGCAGCATCTGACCATCCAGACGCACCTGGAGCCCGAAACCGGCGCCGTGCTCTGCCAGCACTGCCGGGGGGACATGAGCAGCGACCGGCTCAGCGCCGGCAATTGGGTCGATCAGGAGCCAGGCAGGCCGTGGCAGGGCTTCTGGCTCGGCAAGCTGTACAGCCCGCGTGCCAAGCTGACGGACCTCGCCGCAAAGTACCTGGATGTGTTGGAGGGGCGCGCTACCGCCTCGAAGATCCAGGAGTTCTATAACTCGGACTGCGGGGAGCCGCACA
Source organism: Mucilaginibacter sp. (assembly GCA_029237615.1). Taxonomy (GTDB): domain Bacteria; phylum Bacteroidota; class Bacteroidia; order Sphingobacteriales; family Sphingobacteriaceae; genus Mucilaginibacter. The sequence goes on along the minus strand of JAQNCM010000538.1, from coordinate 4,701 downwards.
TCCCGGAAGGCGGCAACCTCAGTCCCGCCAGCCTGGACGCCTGTATCGATCCCGACTACCAGATGCCCGACGCGGCTAGCGGCGCCTTCATGGGCATCGACGTGGGCGCGCGCCATCACGTCGTGATTCTTATCTGGGAGGGCGAGAAGCTCCGGCTAGTGCATGCCGAGGCGGTCAAGAGCTTCGAGGACTTGGACCCGCTGATGTACCGCTACGACGTCCGGCGGGCCGTGATTGACGCGAATCCTGAGCGGACCAAGGCGCGGGAGTTTGCGGAGCGATGGCGCGGCCGGGTGTTTCTAGCCTACTATCCGAACTTCGCGGAGGGCCAGCGCGCGGAGCTCTGCGCCTGGGACGACGACAAGATGGACGTGCGGATCAATCGCACGGTGGCACTCGACGGCGTGATGAATCGCGTGGAGCGCCGCACGCTCATCCTGCCGCGCAACGCCCGCGAGCTCGGCGGCGCGGTGAACACGGCCGGCAGCGGCGAGTTTTACCGGCATCTCGGCTCGCCGATCCGCGTTGTGGTCAATGACCCCCGCGGCAACGCCGTGGTGCGCTACGGCCAGAACGGGCCCGACCATTTCGCGCACTCGCTGGTGTACGCCGACACGGCCGCATCCTACACGGACGGCAATGAAGGTTTGGGCATTCTCGGCATGGGCGCCGCGCGCGGCGGCTGGTTAAGGAGGTAAGCAGTGGCAGCACGACGCACTACCCGGCTCGCCTCCGATCCGGAGGATCTCCGGCCGAACACGGGCGCCATCGCGCGGGGCATCGGCGGCCGGCTCTCCATCGACTCACAGTTCGATCTCTTCGGCATGCCCAATGTGCTGGTCCCCCCCAGCAATGCCGAGGACCAATGGCGCTTCCTGAGCCTCGATAATGATGCGCTCCGGCGCATCTCGCCGGCGCGGCTGATGGAACTGCTGGCGGATCTCTCGCCGGACGTCAGCCGCGCGCTGTGGGACTTCCTGCGCCTGTGCAATCCCGGCTGGACGGTGAAGGTCACACGCCCGGGCGGCACGGATGTCGATGCCAAGGGCCAGCAGATGGCCGACGACTTCCTGAACCAGCTGCAGACGCTGTACGGCAGCGTCGATGTGGTGTTCGGACGGATGTTCATATCCGCCTTCCTGCGCGGCGCCATCATGGCCGAGCTCGTGCTTGACCTTGACGGCAAGACCATGGTGGACTTCGCCACCCCGGACCCGGCCAGCGTGCGCTACGTGCGCAAGCAGGATCCGGTCCGGGGGCACATCTACGTGCCGGTGCAATGGCAGAATCGCGCGCTCACCCTGCCGGTCCCGCTGGAGAGCCCGATCGCCGGCTTTATCCCGCTGACCTGGCCCACGATCCGCATCGTCCCGATCGACCCCTTCCCCGGCTCACCCTACGGCCGGGCGATGGCGGCGCCGGCCCTATTCTCTACCCTCTTCCTGCTCGGCATGCTGCACGACCTACGCCGCGTGGTGTCACAGCAGGGCTACCCGCGGCTCGACGCGTCAATTGACCTGATGAAGCTCAAGGCCTCGGCGCCGGCCAGCATCACCAGCGACCCGGCGAAGTGGAAGAAGTGGGTCAAAGACAGCATCGACGAAGTAACCAAGTTGTACGAGGACCTCCAGCCCGACGACATGTTCACGCACACCGACGTCGTCACGCTCAACCGGCCCGTTGGGACGGTTGATTCGAGCAGCCTGGGCGCCGTGGATGGGCTGATTCAGGCGCTCGAGCGCATGAGCACACGCGCGCTCAAAACCATGCCCTTCATGCAGGGCAGCACGCAGAGCACGACGGAGACACAGGCGGTCCGCGAGTGGGAAATGATGACCCAGTCCATTCGCTCCACGCAGCACTTCGTCGAGAGCCTGACTAGCGGCCTGCTCGAGCTCGGCCTGCAGGCGCAAGGTGTCGCGGCGGATGTCTCGGTCGAATTCGCCGAGCTACGCGCCTCTGAGGAGATCCGGGACGCCACGGCGGAAGGCCTGCGCGTCGCCAACGCCGCACAGAAGTACTCATGGGGCTGGATCAGCCAGGATGCCGCGGCACAGGCCGGGGCTAACGTGGATGAGGCCGACGCGCCGGCGCCTCGCATCCTGCCGCGCGGGGCTACGGAAACGACCGACGCCGATGCGGCGCAGCTGGCGCCTGAAATAGTGGGCGGCAGCGGGGATGGTGGCAACGGTCAGAAGCGCCGCACGCGGGCTAGACGTGCCGGCGGTGATGACGCGGTGACTGTCTCCGCGAAGCCCACGAGCGCCGATAAGCAGCGTGTCACCGATGCATTGGACTACTGGGCAACGGAGACGGACACGGACCTGTGGGACGCGGTGGAGGCAGACGAAGAGCAGGATACTGAGGACTCCCGGACGGCCCTGCTGGCCGCGATCGCCACGGCCGCCGGCGCGCTGGCGTCCAGGCTAGTAGAAGCCAACACGGCCACCTATCGGCGTCAGATGCGTGCGGTGGCGAAAGCGCTGGACGCCACACCGCCGGCCGACATCACCGATCAGGCTGTGCTCGCCGCGATCGCCGCGCGCGCCGGCGTATCAGCCAGAAGCATCGCCAAGACGCAAGCGGCGCAGCGGCGGATGTTCCTGGCAGAATGCGCTACCAAGGCGGAAGCCCGTGCCGCCTTCGATGCCTGGCTCGTGGATCGCAACACCCTCATCGGGCAGTACGAGAGCAGCATGGCGGCGCATGCGGCACTCCGGGACGTCGTGAGTTGGAACAGCCTGACCGGGACTGAGCGTGTCTTGCCCGAGTCGGGCGTTTGTGAGCAGTGCCAGACGGCCGCGGACATCGGCGAGCAGCCGCTTGGCGCCATCGATCCTATCCCTCCGTACCATCTGCGCTGCGTCCATTACCTGGCGCAAACCTACAGCCCGGCGGATGAGGCAAAAGCGCTGGTGTTCGGCCAGTCGCGGCACATCGTGCCGTTACGCGTGGTTGGAGGTGGCTCGTGAAGGTCGAATGCCCTCAATGCCGACAGTGGCACCGGGCGGAGCCGGAACAGCAGGCGACGCGCTGTCCCGCCTGTGATGCGGAGTTTCCTACCAGCACCGCCAGGACGAAGCTGAATCGCACGGACGATCCACGGCTTCAGCATCGGGTAGATCGGCGCCGGAAGACGCCACAGTAGGAGGCCAAAATGTCTGAGTGGAAATGTGGGGCAAAACGGGGCCTTGACGTCGACGAAGATTCCGCCTGGGATGGCAGCGAGGCGAAAAAAGCCATATTCGAGTGGGCCGGCTGGCCCGACAGTCCGGACTCGGCGAAGGCCCGGCAGGCATTTCTTGCCTACGACGCCGAAGCCGACCAACTGAAGGGCTCCTACAAACTGCCCTTTTGCACCGTCAAGGACGGCAAATTAACCGCCGTGCGGCACGGCCTGGACGCGGCCGCCAGCCGTCTGCCGCAAACGGACGATCTGCCGGAGGCGGTCCGCAACGAAGCCGGCGACGTGCTGGACAGCTATGCAAAAGATGAGAGCGACGAAGGAGAGGGGGGCAGAGCACGACAGCTGACGTATAGCCGCGTCATGCGGATCGACACACGGGCGTCAAATGCCGCGGCGGATGAGGATCTGCTGAGCATCGCCAAGCAACGGGCAGCGGACCCGAGTGTGTTCGATGAGTTCCCGCCGTTCATCTTCCCGGCCGAGATCAGCAGCAACCGCTGGGATGCCCGGGACACGCGCATGATGCCCTCGAGCCTCAAGAACTACGCGGCGGATGCCGCGGCCGGCGTGGCCTTCCTGCGGAACCATAACACCTACGACGATCCCGCGGGCCACAGCCTTGCCGGCACGTTCACCGGCGGGCAGGGCAACGGCCTGGCGAAAGCCCGCGCGTCATTCTTCGTGCTGCCCGATCCGGACAATGCCGGCTACGTCAACAAAATCCGGTCCGGCACGGTGCGCGACGTGTCGATCGGTTTCTACGACGGCGAGTGGCTCTGCACCATCTGCGGCAAGGACATGAACCAATGGATGAGCCGCGACGGCTGCCCCCACTTCCTGGGCGTCACCTACACGCCGCGCGACGAGTCCGGGATGGAGAAGGGCACGCCTCAGAAGGCGCGCGCCAATATCGAGAACGCGCATTTAGCTGAGGTATCCGGCGTCTATGACGGCGCCACACCCGGCGCCATGATCGACAAGGCCCGGGCCCTTGCCGGTCAAGGCGAGCTCGACTCTCGCACGCGGGAGCTCGTGCAGGTTCGGTACAACATCAAATTGCCCGGCGGTTCACGTATTCATGCCGTGCCTGACCTGGGCCGGCCTACAGCCGAGGAGGATAACGGTATGGAGCCCGAGGCGCAGATCGCGGCACTGGAGAAGCGAGTCAAGCAACTAGAGGGTGAGCTCACGGTGGCACAAGGCGGCCTCAAGCCGCTCGAGGCGGTGCGGGCAACCCTCACGCCACTGCTGCCGGCGGATCATCCCGGCCACGCCGATGCCGCTGAGGCGGTGCGTTGGCTGGTTGAGGAACGGACCCGGCTGGTCCCGCTCGCCGATGAGGGCCGCGCCTACCGCGTGGATCTCATTGAGGATGCCCGGAAAGAGGGCGTGCGGGCGCATGGCAAAGACTTCAAGGAGGAAATGTGGACAGGCATCCTGACCCGTTCTTCCATTGAGGAAATCAAGGAGTTCCGTGCCATGTGGGCGCGGGAAGCCGCGGAACGGTTCCCGGG
>JAQNCM010000114.1 GCA_029237615.1 Mucilaginibacter sp. | reverse complement strand
AAGGTTATTGGGGTTCAAGAAGCAAGGTTTATACCGTTGCTAAAAACACAGTAGAAAAAGGTTTACAATACGCTTATCGCGACCGTAAAACCAAAAAGAGGGAATTTAGGGCTTTGTGGATCCAGCGTATCAACGCAGGTGCACGCCAGCACGGAATTTCTTATTCACAATTAATGGGTAAATTAACAGCAAAAGAAATCGGCTTAAACCGTAAAGTATTGGCTGATTTAGCAATGAATCATCCTGATGCTTTCAAAGCGATAGTTGACGCTGTAAAATAATAAGAATTTAATTCTGATAAACAAAAAACCCGCGATCAGCGGGTTTTTTGTTTTATAACTATCGAAGCGTCATTGTGATGGAAAACGAAGAAGCAATCCTTAACTTTACAGAGCAGTAAGAAAAGTTTGATCTTTGTAATGTCTCTGTATAGTTTGCGATTGCTTCGTGCCTCGCAAGGATGAGATGAGCTTTATAAAGTTATAACTTCCTCTATATCAGAAATATCCATGTACTGTTTAAAGTTTTGCACGTCAGTGTCAACCATATTTTTAAACACCGGGTTTAAAATATGTGCAAGGCTTGCGCCAAAGCCACCGGCGGGTGGCTGATAACTGATGGTTACATCAACAAGGGTGCCGCCAACTTCCGTATCCCTGAAACGCACTTTACCTGCATTGTCAATCATTGAGCCGGGCAATGAACTCCAGCCAATAAATTCTCCGGGTGCGTCTTTTACAATTTCGGCATCCCAGCTAACATTGGCGACACCGGTTGGCAATTTAAGCACCCAATGTGAGCGTTCACTGTCTAATACATCAACCCGTTCCAGATGGCTCATAAATAAAGGTAGATTACTAAGCTTACGCCAAAAATCATAAACTACCTGACGCGGTTGATTAATAGTAAAAGACGATTTAATATTAATGTTTACCGGTTCAAAAGTGTTTTTACCGATTTGCGAATAAAGCTCACAATGCCCCGAAACGCCCCTGTTTAAAAGATAACCGCCAGCGCCTAATTTCAATATGCTTGTAAACGGACTGGAAAATATATGCTTTATACCCGAAAGGCTGAGTTTTACTCCCGCCGCTATAGAAATATAGCGTTCGGGCCAGTTTAAATTTATCAATTCATTTGCAGCACCGGTTTGAATTCCGTTGGTCCGCTGTAATGTCGTTGTTGTCATAGTAAATGTTTATTTGGTACATTTATTAAACAAACTATGATACATGCAGTTTTCTTTTAATTAAATAATTTTCATAGCCTATATTCTGTCGTACTTAATTTGACTTAGCTCCGGATTGATTCGAGGACTATCAACTATTCAATACTTAAACTTAAATTTTGACAGATCGGGTAAATGCTTTCTGGTACGGGATAACTCATATTGATAGATTAGCTGCCCCAGATTTTTCATAAAAGGAAGGCATACGGTTTTGTATTCGTACCTGTTATCATTATAGATCCCATCGTCATTTGACTGTACTACGGCAGTCAATATAAATTCTACCTTGTTCTTAAAATCGACGATATAAGCATTGTCAATATCATATCCATAAGAATCGCCAACCTTATTAAATATCCGGATGTCAGGATTAATCACTGCCGTGCTGTCGCCGCCATAAAACAGGAATTTACAATAAGCAGGATAGTAATCAGGGCTTTTGTAAGTGGGGTTTTTACTTTCGGTTGGGAACATGCTCATATAATGGTAGATGAATTTGTAATCATCAGGCTTTAAATTGAATTGCTGGTCTTTTGGAAATGTTTCCGCGAACAACAACCGTTTCAACACCATTTGCATATCGGCAATGGTATAAATATTTTTTTCGCTAAAGTCAAAGGGCTGCATTATCAATTTATCGTTCTTGTCCAGGTAGCCCTTTCCCTGAAGCATATTATCCGGGTGCATAGGATAATCTTTAGGGTCATATTGCACAGGCTTGTGATAGATCAGTTTATCGCCTTTATAAAAATCAATTGCATTGGTATGCCGGGCGCCTTCGCCGCCGTCGCCGATAGCAAGCCGGCCAACAATGCGCGTGTTCAAAAAACCATATTTCTTTAACTTATTATTGATCTCTGCCCGGCCAACAAATTCATAAAGGCGGTTATAAGCATAGTTATCGCTTACAAGTAATATTTCTTTAATGTATTGTTCTACGCTTGGCAATCTGTTATCGGATAAGGTATCAGCGAGCATTTTGGTTTCTCCTGCAAAGGAGCTGTCGGTCTTCATAACCGTTTCTTTATTTAAGCCTTTAATGTTGAGTTCATTCAATTTTTCCAGCGCAAATATGGCCATTGGTAATTTTACGGTACTTGCCGGATAAAAATAGTGATTAGCGTTTAACCGGTAACTGTAGGAGGTAAAATGTGGCACATTGTGTTCATCCCGGTCAATTTGCGTGTAAAGGATCTGTATTTCATTGTGGGTAGGGTGGTTTAGGATATGGCTGAATAATTCCGGGTGGGCCTCCAGTGTGTTTTTCAAGAAAATGGTGTCCGGATTTTGGGCTGATGCAGACAGGCTGGTTATTATTGCCATTATGATATAGTAAAAACTTCTCATTTAGTTGTGTTGTTAATTAAGTTAAATTAGGTTTAATAAGCTAAGCGATATCATAAACATAACCAAGACCCTCATGCACTCAACGTATTCAACTTATAAAAATACAAATGTTCTTGTTGTTTATAATACTTATTCTATTTTTGCAACGCTTTTGGTTCCCGGTGAATAACCGGGATTAAAAGGGAATACGGCGTAATTCCGTAACTGTCCCGCAGCTGTAAGCTCCATAACCGTTGCCCAATCAATTGGTCACTG
>JAQNCM010000111.1 GCA_029237615.1 Mucilaginibacter sp. | reverse complement strand
CGACCTTGATGGGCAGAAGGTTTATTATTTACCCAAAGGTGCCCGGCAGCCAATAATAGTTGATGCAAACCTGAAGCAGCCAAATGGTATTGTAGGCACACGGGATGGGAGATACCTGTATGTTGCAGATATTGGTGCGAATAAAACGTATAAATATGTTGTCAATAAAAACGGTACATTAAGTAACAGGCAATTAATTATCGAACAAGGCTCGGATGGTATGACGTTGGATGAAAAAGGAAATATCTACCTTACTGGCAAAGGCGTTATCATTTTTAATCCACTGGGAAAAAAAATAGCACATATTGCTATTGATGAACCCTGGACTGCCAATTTATGTTTTGGAGGCCCAAATAAGGACATTTTGTTTATAACTGCATCTACAGCAATTTATATCATAAAAATGAACGTAAGAGGAGTGGAGTAAACCTGCAATTACAATCTTAAACAGCTGATTGTAAACAAATGCCAACCTATTTTCAATAAGCTTGTTATTAATACAGGTATAGCTTAAACGACTATGGGATGAAATCAAAAATGTTTCTTTACGTTTCGCTGGCTGCGGATTTATCGATCGCTATATCAAAATTTATTGCGGCAGCTGTAACCGGCAGCGCATCCATGATCTCGGAGGGTATCCATTCAGTGATTGATACCATTAGCCAGTTGTTGTTAATATGGGGAGTAAAAACAAGTAAAAGACTGCCCGATTCCGAACGCCCGTTTGGTTATGGAAAGGAGCTATACTTTTGGTCGTTTGTTGTTTCATTGATCATTTTTCTCTTAGGAGGCTGTATATCATTTTACGAAGGTTTTATAAAGCTGCAACATCCGGTTTTTGAAGGCGATCCGGTGTGGAGCTATATTGTATTGGGCATTGCTTTTGTCTTTACTATTGTTTCACTAATATCAGCCTTAAAAGCCTTTAACAAAGAACGGGGACGAGCTTCATTTTGGAGAGCTGTAACCCAAAGCAAAGACCCGTCAACGTTTATCGTGCTGCTGGGCGATGTGGGGGATCTTTTGGGATTGGTGGTAGCCTTTGCGGGTATATTTCTGGGGCGTTTATTTAATAATCCTTACTATGACGGTATTGCCTCGATGATAATCGGTGCAATATTATTGGTGATATCCGGCTTGCTGGTACGCGAGAGTAAAAGCCTGCTGATGGGGGAGACTACCAGCCGGAAAATGCTACGTAAAATTATATTGCTCACCGAGGCCGATGGCGCCATATTAAAAGTAAAAAAACATTTCAGTATGTATATGGCGCCTGAAGAAGTATTGTTGCAACTAAACGCCGTTTTTAAAGACAACCTTACCACACAACAGATTACTGAAGCCATTGAACGCGTCAGTAAAACTATACAGAAAGAATTTCCCCGGATTAAGCAAATATTTATTGAGCCGGTAAGGAAATGAATAAAAGGGCTGCTTAATTATTTTCTGAATGCTTTCTTGTTTCGTTAGTTATGGTACGGCATTCACATCGGTTTCAAGAGGGGAGCCTTTAACAACTTTACAAACCAAACCAGGTTGGCAATCATCCAGTGCAGGATTGTAGCTGGTATAAAAGAATTTCTCTCTGCCGGCTTCCGATTTTTCATTGAACAAAGACTAAATAACGAAGGCGCCTATTTGGCGCCTCATCATAAAATAATAAACATGTTCCCTGTCGTCAATTAATAGTAATAGGCATTGGTAAGAATATCCACGGCCAAACCGTCATTGGCGTTAGCTGGTGTTGCAAGGCCATGGAACCAAACGGTATAAACAAAACCGCTATTTAGTTTTAAGCCGGGCAAAGTGGCCAAAACCGTATTAGTGCCAGCACGATGAACTTCAAGCGTATAATTTTTGTCTCCCGCAATGGGTAAGAAAGATGAATGTCCTTTATATGATTTATTGGCCACCATTACAGAGCCCGCTTTCGCTACCAGGTCAACCGAAGGGGCATCCGGACTAAGATTGATAAAACGAATACTGGCATGGCCGGCATCAGGCTTACTAATCGAATCGTTCAATACAACAAGTTCCGGCGAAGAGGGCTTATTGGCAAGAAACAAGGAATACGCAAAATTTTGATTAAAGGTGACCGTGTCTGAAAATATTTTGGTCGTGGTACCTGTATTATAAAAATAGGCAGTTCTTTTACCTATGTATGCCTGGAAATAATCAATATTATTTCCATAACTGATTGGCCCTGCAGGAATCTTATTGTTATCAAGGTAAAAGTCTATAACAGGTTCATCAGGTGAAGCCTGTACAAAGGTTACCATTGCCACAGGTGGGACGGTAGCAGATTTGTTTTCTTTTAAACAGGAAGAAAAGCTTATTGCTGTAAAAAAAACTGCACTTACCCCTTTCAATAAATTTTTTAAATGTGTTTTCATAGTAACAAATAATTAATGGAATCTATAATTAACATTACGCAATAAAAGGAATTATGATACAACATGTAATTAATTTTAACCAGACATAGACACCTGTTTTTGGATACGCTATGCCACTTTGAAGATTAACCGTTAAAAATGCTGCCCAACATTGGTTTATTTTCAATAGTTTTATAGAGATTAAATCTAAACCCCAGAATGAAAACCACTGATCATTCAAATATGAAATTAGGGAAGTTAATCCCTGCTTATGATCCAAGGACCTTGTCTCTTACCAATTATATCAATACGGCGACATTGCCAGCCCCGCCAACCCAATATGCCTATGGTAATAGTATCGGCGGAACTGCCTGGGGAATGATGGTAAATGATAAAACCAATAATTGTACTTGTGCAGCAGCCGGCCATTTAATTATGGAATGGACAGCCGACAATGGAGCAATGATTACACCAACTGATCAGGATATAATAAATGTTTATGCCGCTATTACTGATTATAATCCCGCAACGGGACAGAATAATAACGGTGCAACCATATTGGATGTGTTAAATTATTGGCGTAAAACAGGTATTGCCAAACATCGAATACTGGCCTATGCAGCGCTGGAGCCCAAAAACAACAACCATGTTATGCAAGCAATATATTTATTTGGCGGATGCTATGTGGGATTGGACTTACCACTATCGGCTAAAACGCAGGAAATTTGGTCGGTGCCACCCATAGGAACCACTGGAATTGGTGCACCCGGATCCTGGGGCGGTCACGTTGTAGCGGTGATAGGTTATGACGGTGATTTCTTAACTGTTATAACCTGGGGCATCATAAAAAAGATGGACTGGTCTTTCTGGAATGCCTATTGCGATGAATCGTACGCAATTATCAGCAACGATTTTGCCGGAAAAAAAGCAGCGCCTAATGGGTTTGATATTTCAACATTAAAAAATGATCTTAAACAAATTGCTGTAAGTGCCCTGGAATCAAGATGACTAATTTTCTTATTAATATATTCTGGTAAGTCTTAACTCAATGACAACACAAAATGCAGCTTATTGGATTGAGCATTTAAATCTTAACCGTCACCCGGAAGGTGGCTATTACAAGGAAATTTATCGTTCTGATAATAAAGTATCAAGGCAGTTTTCATCGGAACATAAAGATGCCTGCACATCTATATATTATCTTCTCGAGGGTGAAAATTACTCTGTATTCCACAGGCTGCTATCAGATGAGTTGTGGTATTTTCATAAGGGTGAGCCGCTACACATCCATGTTATCAACAACGAAGGAAAATATCAGGTCATTGAGCTTTCCGATACAATTTCAGGAAACCTTTCGGTGGCAATTAGGGCAGGAGAATGGTTTGCAGCAGAAATTCCTTCAAAAACAGATTTTACGCTTGTAAGCTGTGCGGTGGCCCCCGGTTTTGAGTTTGCAGAATTTGAAATAGCTCAAAAAGATGAACTCATTCTGTTATACCCTCAGCATACCGCATTGATCAATAAATTTTGTTATCGGTAACCGCTATGCGTTAACTTGCATACAACCGGCTACAGTCAGGTCACAAAAAAATCAATACAGTGAATTAGGTTTCACTTACTGAAAACTAACCCGCTGCATTGGTTTTGTGATGAAATTATTCAACGCTGTTACGAAGGCTTTTTACTTCATCGTGCGCTTCCTGCAAAATACCAAGATGTTCGCTTAATATTTCACGGATGTAAGCAGGCGTATATTCGTCCTCAATAGCTGTTTCGTAAGCCTTGATAATAGCGTCTTCTCCAAATTCACATTCTTCCAGTATACTTTTAGTGCTATGGCCGGTAAATGTTTCTTTTAATTGCATCCATGTGCGATGTAATTTTCCGCTTATTGTGGTATGATTTTCAATATCTTTGCCTAATACCTCTACCTCTGTGCCAAGTTCTAATTTGAACTTATGGCTCTCGGCAATATGATTTAAAAAAAGCTGTTTAAGCTCTGTATTGTCGCCGCCGGTATCTTTAATGGCTTTTTCATAACCTTGTATTCGGTCATTATTGATCTCTATCAGATCATTTAGAGTTTCTATTGTTTCTTTGTAGTTTTCCATAACGTATATTTATTGGTTTTTATAGAGAACTAATAGTCCAATTGTTTGTTTAAATTTTTATCATTAAACCATTATAATTTAACTATAGAGAAATAGTCAAATATCGATCTAAATTATCTTATCAAAAAAGAAATATTGATTTGATTAGGACCAAAAAACAAATTTAAAAAAATGAATTTTACCATTAACAATGTGGCTATGCATTCGGTGTGAAGCTTTGGATGAAATTACTAACTTTGCGGGCCGACATAAAAAATAAGTATATGTTAATTTGAAGATAACATATCTAAATTAGCTGACTCGTTTTACAGTGTACTTAGTATTGTTTTTATTATTGTGTTAAAAACATGCTGTCGAATTTTATTAGAAATTATTTATGCTGGTTTATTTAGTAATATAAAGATATTAGCAGGATTATTAAGAGTTAAGAAACATTATCTATGAATTTTCTGAAACCGGGATTTATTTTAATTGCATTAATACTATTTCTTTTTGTAGATGTTATACATGTAAGTGCGCAGAGCAGTTCGATCCCTCAGAACCTGTCAACTATCAATGTAAATGACCTTACCGATGCTCAGATCCGACAGTACATGGCCCAGGCCTCATCGATGGGCTTAAGTGATGCGCAGCTAATGCAGCAGGCGCAAAGCCGGGGGATGGCAGACGATCAGATACAGCTGTTGCAGAAGCGGGTGGCAGATATCCGCAGCAAGGACGGAACGACCGGAGGGAGCAGCGGAGCAGACACGACGGCTCAGCAAACGAGGAAACTGAATTACAGTGCAGACAGCGATACGTTAACGTCACAGCGCAATAATCCCTATGCCTCCTTTCGCCCGAAGATCTTCGGGGCGGATCTGTTCCGGAACAAGAACATGAAATTTGAGCCGAATTTGAAGCTGGCGACGCCGTTAAATTATGTAGTAGGGCCGGAAGATCAGTTATATATCAGCGTATACGGGAAATCAGTAGCGAACTGGAAGCTGAACGTATCGCCTGACGGGAATATAAACATACCGGGAATAGGGATATTAAACGTATCGGGAAAAACGATAGAGCAGGCGACGGCGGCCATAAAGGGCAAGCTCCGGTCCAGCAATTATGCGATCGGACAAGGCACCTCGGTAGATGTAAGCCTTGGGAACATCCGCAGTATCCATGTGATCATCACGGGTCAGGTAATGCGGCCGGGGACGTATACGTTGCCGTCGCTGGCCACGGTATTTAACGCCTTATATGCCTCAGGGGGCCCCAATGACAACGGAACGTTCCGCCAGATAGCGATCATCCGTAACAACCGGATCATCCGTCACCTGGATGTGTATGATTTTTTGACCAAAGGCGAAGAGAAGGACAACATCATCTTACAGGACCAGGACATTATCCAGGTGCCCACCTACCGTACGCGTGTAGAGCTGGGTGGCGAAGTAAAGATACCGGGGCTGTTTGAAGTACTGCCGGGCGAAAGCCTGTGGCATGTGATGGGCTTTGCGGGGGGCTTTACGGACCAGGCGTATACGGCACGGATCAGCGTGATCCAGATCAGTGACCAGCAAAAGCGGATCACCGATGTACTGGAAAGCGATTATAAGAGCTATACCCCATTACGGGGCGATAAATATATCGTAACACGGATACTGGACCGGTATGCCAACCGGGTAACGATCACAGGTGCGGTATTCCGCCCGGGGATCTATGAGCTGCAAAAAGGCTTAACGGTATCGGGGCTGATAGCGAATGCAGCAGGATTACGGGAAGATGCCTTTAGCGGCCGGGGGATGATAACGCGGCTGAATGCGGATAACAGCAAGGCGCTGCTGCCGTTCAATGTAAAAGAGATACTGAATAAAACAGCAGCGGATATAGGATTGCAGCGGGAAGACAGTGTAAGCATCGTATCGATATTTGATTTGCGGGATAAATACCGTGTAACGATCAACGGGGAAATAAGAAAACCGGGGACGTTTGCGTATGCAGACAGCATGACCGTGTCGGACCTGATTGTGCGTGCCGGTGGCTTTGCCGAAGGGGCAAGTGCACGGCGGATAGAAATATCCAGGCGGGTAAACAACAGCGACCCATCGGTAAAAGGGAGTATCATTGCACAGGTATTTAGTGTAAATGTAGATCAGGCGCTGGCAGCCGGCACAGCGAACTTTATACTAAAGCCGTTTGATATCGTATCGGTATACGGGTTGCCGGGTTACGAAAAGCAAAGAACGGTAAGGGTACAGGGAGAAGTATTATACCCGGGTTATTATACGATACAAAAGAAGAATGAAAAGATCTCGGACATCATAGTGCGAGCAGGGGGTATTTCGGCCTCTGCCGATGTAGAAGGAGGGACATTAAAGCGGAGCAATATAGCGATACTGGGCGTAGATAAAAACAAGGCAGATACAGCGGAACTAACGCGGGAAAGAATAGAGCGGTTAAACCGGTTAAAAAGAAACTTTAAGGATTCGACCAAAACGGCAGATTCGATGCTTATCCAGCGGAACAATTATGTAGGGATAGATTTGAAAAAGATCCTTCAGCAGCCGGGCAGCAGTATAGACCTGCTGGTAGAGGACGGGGATGAGATAAGGATCCCGAAAGAGCAGCAGATAGTAAGGGTAAACGGGGAAGTATTGTACCCGAGTGCGGTGGTGTACAGCAACAGCAAAAACTTTAAATCCTATGTGCTGAATGCAGGCGGTTTTTCGCCGACGGCATTAAAGCGGGGAGCGTATATTGTATATCCGAACGGAACGGTGAAGGGAACCCGGAAATTGTTGTGGTTTAACGTACATCCTTCGGTACGGCCGGGCAGTGAGATCTTTGTGCCAAAGAAACCGGCTCCAAGAAACAACACCATGCAGGAGATACTGGCTTACAGCACAGGTCTGGCATCACTGGG
>JAQNCM010000495.1 GCA_029237615.1 Mucilaginibacter sp. | reverse complement strand
CGACGCAGCCGACGACGAGCCCGCCGCATCGCGACTGGAGACGATCACGATCGCCCCGTTGGACAGCCCCGGGTTGAGCGCCGAGACCGTCTCGAGCGTCCTCGTGCCGGCCTGCGTCGAGGCGCTGAACTTCGGGGTCGAGATCGTGAAGTTCTGCTTCAGTCCGGCCAGCGAGTTCGCGACGTAGTCCGCCAAGTGCTGATCGCCGGCTGAGCCCGGGCTGCGGCTCGGATAGTCCCGGGCCAGCTTCGTCATCGTGTTGAAGGCCGCTGCCCCGTTGAACGCCTGCGGGGCCAGGTTCGTCTGGAGCGCGCCCTGCTGATCTTGCAGCGAGAACGCGAACACGATCACCGCCAACATGACCGCGACGAAACCGGTGCGGTAGATCCGCGGATCCAGCATCGCTGCGGAGGTTATCCCGACTGCCCCGGACAACCCCGCCCCCTGCGGGACTAATCTTGATTCTCACCGTGGCCGATCGCTCAGCCCGCATCCTGCTGGTGGACGATGAGCAGTCGATCCAGACGCTGCTTTCGTATCCGCTGCGTAAGGAGGGCTACAACGTCGTCCAGGCGACCGACGGCCGCCAGGCGCTGGATCGCTTCGACGAGCAGAGCTTCGACCTCGTCGTGCTCGACGTGATGCTGCCGAAGATCGACGGGCTGGAGGTGTGCCGTCGGCTGCGCAGCCGCAGCTCCGTTCCGATCATCATGCTGACCGCTCGCTCCGAGGAGATCGACAAGGTCGTGGGGCTGGAGCTCGGCGCCGACGACTACATCACCAAGCCGTTCTCGCTACGCGAGTTCTCGAGCCGGATCAAGGCCGCGTTGCGTCGGGCCGAACTGAGCCGGCCGGCCGAGACAGGCGCCGACGAGCTACCGCTGACGATCCGCGAGCTGCGGATCGACTTTCCCAAGCGCACGGTCCGCGTGCGGGGCGACGACGTCGAGCTGACGTTTGTCGAGTTCGAGATCCTGGCGGCGCTGGCGCGTGCTCCGGGCCGCGTGTTCACCCGCGACATGCTGCTGGCGCGGATTTGGGGCGACTCCGCCTACCGTGACCCGCGCACGATCGACGTTCACATCAGGCACCTGCGCGAGAAGCTCGAACTCGACGCCAAGGACCCGGAATATCTGTTCACGGTTCGCGGCGTCGGTTACCGCTTTCGCGACACCGACCAGTAGCCGACACTAGTAGAGCCATGCGGATCTCGCTGCGCAACCGGCTGGCGCTGGTGTTCTTCGGCATCACGCTGCTCGCGATCGGCGCCCTGTACACGTACGTCGGCACGGGCCTGCAGAACCGGCTGGTGAACGAGAAGGTGGGAGAGCTGGCCAGCGCGTCGCGTCGGTTCTCGACGCCGATCGCCGCCACGGCGGGCACGGCTGCCCGGCTCCATACGATCAAGGCGCTGGTCGCCAACGCGGCGCTGCAGTCGGGCGCGCGCGTGAGCCTGATGTCGGTGGCCACGGCGGTGGCCCCCGGAGGCCCGCAGCTCACGCCGCTGGCGGACTCGAGCAACGTCGGCGCCTCGGGAACGCTCGGGCTCCGCACCACCTGGCGCGCGATCCGCTCGCGTCAGCTGGCCACCGGAACGGAGGAGACCTCAGATGGACCGCTTGCCGAGGCCGCCCAGCCGGTGACGCTGGGCGGCCAGATCGTGCGCGTGATCGTGTATTCGGCGCCGGTCTCGGACGTCGTCCGCAATGTCTCGCTGATCCGCCACGACATCCTCGTGGCCGGCGGGATCGCGTTGCTGCTGGCGCTGATCGGCGGCTATCTCGTCGCGCGGTGGCTCGCCGCGCGGGTCAAGCGGCTGGAGCTCGCGGCCAAGCAGATCGCCGCCGGGGAGTTCGGCCATCCGATCCCGGTCGACTCCAACGACGAACTCGGCGAGCTCGCCGCCGCATTCAACGACATGCAGCGGCAGCTGGCTCAGCTCGACCTGGCGCGCAAGAAGTTCATCGCCACCGCATCGCACGAGTTGCGCACGCCGGTGTTCTCGCTCGGCGGGTTCGTCGAGCTGCTCGAGGATGAGGAGCTCGACGCGGGGACGCGGCGGCGGTTCCTAGACCAGGTCAAGGAACAGGTGGAGCGGCTGCGTAAGCTCTCGGTCGACCTGCTCGATCTCTCGCGGCTCGAAGCCGGCTCGCTGGAGTTACGCCCGGAGCAAGTCGATCTCGGCGAGCTCGCCCGATCGGTCTCGGCCGAGTTCGTCCCGACGCTGGCCCAGCACGACGCTCACCTCGAGCTGCGCCTCGCCGCCAAGGCCGAGGCGAACTGCGATCCGGTGCGGATCGCTCAGATCATGAGGATCCTGATCGACAACGCGCTGACCCACACGCCGTCGGGGACGCGCATCGTGGTTACCGCCGGCCGCGAAAATGGTCGCGTCCGCCTCGCCGTGCGCGACAACGGCGAGGGCATCGACGCCGAGGCGCTGCCAAGGATCTTTTAGCCGTTCTTCACCGCCGACGACGCGCAGGGGTCGGGGCTCGGACTGGCGATCGCCAGCGAGCTGGCCGAGCGAATGGACGGAGAGCTGCGGGTGACCACGTCGCGGGAGGAGACCGTGTTCACGCTCGAGGTGCCGGC
>JAQNCM010000675.1 GCA_029237615.1 Mucilaginibacter sp. | reverse complement strand
GTTGGTCATCATTCTCAATTCTTAGCAACAATGATAATCTTCCTAAAAGTGATTTAATTCTTATTGAATTCCTGTATATAACTCTCCTGACTGCTATTGATATAGTTGTACGAGTTTTACTTTAAGTGATTTTACGAAATCGAGTTACATATTGGTTAGTAACTTTACTTGACATGCTCAAAAATGATATTAAGTAAATTTAGATGCTAAAAATACCAACATAACAGCATTTGTTGTCTTAATTGATTTTTAATTGTCAACTTAATTTCCTAATTATGTAAAACCAATTTAAATCAGGTATTTATACCACTATTCCTATCACCTAATATGGACAATGTCACATGGGTATTAACAACATTCACAAAAGAATTAAATGCACCAGTAAATGCTCAATTACTTAAAGACGAACTATCAATACACCCAGACTATCCGAGTTTACTAGCTATTAGTGATGTATTATCAACTTTTAATTTTGAGAATGTTGCCTTTTCTGTTGATGTCAATGATTTTATTCATATTGCTTACCCATTTATAGCCCATACAAATATAAATGGTGGCGATTTTGTAATTGTTGATAAAGTAGAAAATGAAAATATTTATATTTCCAACGAAACGCAGAAACAGCAATTAGTAAGTTTAGAGAATTTTAAAGAGAGCTTTTCTGGTGTCGTTTTAACTGCTGAGCCCGCTGAAGCAACTACAAATGCAATCATTTTTTCAAATAATTTAAAAAAACTAAAATTACCAGTTATTATAACTTTCAGCATCTGTGTGTTAATAGGTTTGATTTTTTTTGATACAAATTATTTTATTAACTTTTCTTGGCTAAGAGTTGTTCTCACCGCTCTTAAAAGTGCAGGAGTAATCATTTCTATTTTGTTACTTATACATTCAATTGACACCGATAATCCATACATTAAAAAAATATGTCAAGCCGGAAGCAAAATAGATTGTAATACCATTCTCTCCTCAAAGGCCGCAATTGTATTTGATGGACTCACATGGAGTGAGGTTGGTTTTTATTACTTTACAGGCACGCTGTTAATCATTTTATTTAGTGCGAACTCAATATTTGTCTGGCGGATTTTATTCATTTTAAATTTTATTAGTTTGCCTTACACATTTTATTCATTTTATTATCAAAGTCGCATAGCGAAACAATGGTGTATCTTATGCTGCATAGTTCAAGCGTTGTTGTGGTTAGAATTCGTGCCATTACTAATTTACACTATAAAAAATCCAGTTTTAAATAACATTGATTGGGCAAAAGATACCACAAACTCGATTATCTGTTTATTTGCCCCTATATCTTTTTGGAGATTAACCAAACCATTGTTTTCAAAACTAAAGCAAGTACCGCTTTTAAAAGAACAATTAAGGAAAACAAAATATAGTAGAAAAATATTCAATACCCACCTGTACGACCAACCTAAGTGCGCTCAGCCTGCACGAGAATGGAGTATTGTTTTAGGAAAGGAAAACGCTAAGAACGTTATTACAGTGGTTACAAATCCCTATTGTGGCCCATGTGCTTTGATGCATAAGCAATTGGATGAGTTAATAAATCAAAATAATGAGCTAGAAATCCTGGTGGTATTTGCTACACCCATCATCAATGACGACAGGATTACTAAAACAAGCCGTTATTTAATGGAGATATATTCACAATATGGCAAGATGAGAACTAAAGAGGCGATGCAACAATGGTATGAACAGAAACATAGGAATTTCGATGAATGGAGTAAAAACTATCCTATAATATCGACACCATCAGAAAATAAAATGTTGGAACATCAAAAAGAATGGTGCCAGATTTCGGAGATTAAATTTACTCCTACTATCTTAATTAACGGTTTTCAGTTACCTGAGTTATACAATTTATTGGATTTAAAATACCTTCTTGACTAGAAAAAGTACAAAAAACAAGAAGCATACCTTAAATAATGCCGGTAGTGCCGTGATAGCTAAATAATTATTTACTTTAAATCAACTTTTATGAGGATTCAAAAAATGACTTTTGTCGGTATGAAAAATTCACTAAGCCGCGACGAAATGAAAAAAATTATGGCAGGTAGCGACTCATCAAATTACTGTACGGTACCTGGAACAAAATGTATCGATAGTACTTATTGCGGTGGTAATTGCCCGAATTGTACTGCAGTTCCAGGACAAGCTTACAGTATCTGCGCAAGCTAATAGTTAAGAGGCTGAACATGAAATATGATCAGCCTCTGTTTCTTTATTTTATTAGGATAGCTGATAATGCTTTTATGCTATGGTATTCAAAAGTCCGTTTTACTTTTGAAATAACTCTTAATCATGTTATTGTTATAACTAAATAATGTATAAAATAAGTTCTTTAACGTTTTTCTTGTTGTTTTCAACGTTGTTAGCTATTGGACAGGTAAATAGCGGCAATAGATTCTATATTAGCGGTTATATACTAAACCGAGATACGGGTTCAATTACATTATCTTATTCAGATGATACCCAAAAATGGATTGCTGACACTGTCGCAATTCATAAAGGAAAATTTAATTTTAATGGAAAGATAGATAAGGTTACGGTTGCTCGCCTTACCATGAGTTTACATGTAAGATCAGTTGATGACCCCAACTATACTGAGATATTCCTGGAACCCCAAAGAATGCAAGTTAGGGTATATGAAGGCCATTTTAAAGAGGCTCAAATAAAAGGGTCACATTCACAGTATCTAATAAAACAGATCAATGCAAAAAAAGCTCCAATAATAATGGCTAAGTCATTATTAAATAAAGCTTTTAATGACATTAGGACCTTAGAATCAAAGCAGGGTTTAACATCGTCTTATGAGGCCAAAATAGATTCTATTAAAAAGTTGATGCTACCGTTTGACAATCAGCTTAAGTTAATAGATCTTGCTTTTATAAAAGAACACCCCAACGAACTTGTAAGTGCTTATCTGCTTGGATATTATATAGATCGGGAACCTCCAGTATCTATCAATAATTATTATCAAGCTTTAACTTCCCCTGTAAGGAATGGATATTATGGCCAACAGATTCTTCGGGCATTAACGGAAAAGAAAATATCAGCTGCATT
Source organism: Mucilaginibacter sp. (assembly GCA_029237615.1). GTDB lineage: Bacteria > Bacteroidota > Bacteroidia > Sphingobacteriales > Sphingobacteriaceae > Mucilaginibacter. Next base: position 589 of record JAQNCM010000675.1, on the reverse strand, counting down.
GGTTGGCGATAAAGCTCCTGAGTTTGTCCTTTCTGATTTGAAAGGCAGACCAGTTGATCTGCAACAGTTTAAATATAAAAACATTGTGTTGCTCGATTTTTGGGCATCGTGGTGTGGACCTTGCAGGGCTATGAATCCATATTTACGAAATATCAATAAAACCTATGGAGATAGAGGGTTAGCCATAATTAGTATATCTGCTGACACTGACCCTGTGGCCTGGAGAAAAGCAGTTTTAAATGATAAAATGGAAGCATGGAACAATGTGATATCGACCACCGAGCTTCTATATAAATATGGCGTTACATCTGCACCGGCTTATATTTTAATTGACATGAATGGCCTTATTGTCGGCAGATATGATAGCATTGGAAATGACCCGACAAAAGGCTTGCTTAATCAACTAAACTCTCTGGTAAACAACAAATTGTAGAGCGCGATAGTGTACCAATTATTAGTAAACCAACCCTTAATTTTTTTTTATTACGGCAACAGGGTTCTTTATATCAGATTTGCATTTGTGCGGACAGGATAATATAATAAGCCCGCAAATAGACCAGTTTAACGCGATTAACAAAGAGGAAAGCCA
>JAQNCM010000061.1 GCA_029237615.1 Mucilaginibacter sp. | reverse complement strand
ACATTGGGGCTGCTCATCCCTACCCACCAAAACATGGGTTCTACGCGTTCCAGCGCAGGAACTTGTGCAAATAAGCCCATTGCCATCAGCAAACAACAGGCTGTTAAAAATAATGATTTTCTCATATTAGTTTTTATTCGGAAATAATTGGGCGGCAGTTAAATTCTTCCCATCAACCGCGTTTCAAATTTAAAACAAAATTGATACGTTATAGGAAAAAATGAAAATGTTTGTTGATGTTTAAGCCCGCGACTCGGAAAAAGCGGAAAAACCAAAAATTTAAAGGGATCAGTCGTTTCTTTCCTGTCGTATTAATATTATTTCACGTGCCCAATGTGGTTGTTAAACGTAATTAAACCCTCTACCAAACCTATTGAAAGAAAGATTAAAAATATATAAAAAAGAATCTTATTATAATATGCATTGTAATTGCCAGCCATTACAATTATATCCTTTGCAAAAAGTATATCTATAAATGCATGAAAAAACAGCCCGAAAACAAGGATGAACAATGGGTAAGATGATGCCAGATGCGGAAACATCAATTTCGCAGTACCGTATTCGCTAACGGCAACCATTGCTGCGCTAAATTGCCCTGAATAATAATTCTTTCTAAAGTTAGATGCAATAGGATTAGCACTAGCTACCCTAAAGGCGGATACATTAAAGTAAAGAAGTATCTTTTTAAACAAGCTGATACTGTGAACTGAATTTAAAGGTTTGGTTTCTTCCATGTTAAAAAGCTAAGTTAACTTTATTTTGCTAAATCGAAAAATCGGCAACCAACTATCATATTTTTATATTTGCTCATAACGCAAAACTTTTCACATATTCCTTCAACGGCTCCATTCCCATTTTTTTTCGCAGCCTGTTAACTTGTTTGGGATATTTTAGTGGTAATGGCGTTGATTTATGGGTTTTGGGGTCAGTGTATACCTGTGTGCCGTATATTTGCTTTTGATGCTTTCCAACCAAAACCCTATCGACCAGGTAAGCATAGTTAGTTTTACTGGCATTATTTTTCCTGACTTCAATTTTCATTAAAGCCAAAACGTGCTCCTGGAACGTTACGTCATCGTCACAATGCTGTACAATGACCCAAAAGTTATTACTTACATCACCCACCAGGCTATAACCGGGGTAACCATATTTGCCTATAATTTCTTTCGCCTTAATCTCATTCAGGCTGTCGGCTATTGCCCATTGTTTTTCAATAGTTTCCTCGTCATATGCTGAAGCTTCTTTTTTAAGGATCTTATTATATTCTTTACGCCAAAATTGGTCATACTTAAACATGGAATCAATCTTTTGAATTAATACCGTGTCATGCTTAAAAGATTGCGCAGATATATGTGCTAAAAAGCCGCCGAAAAAGAAGGTTAACACTAATAATGACTTCATTATTTTTTTAAACTAAAGATATAGTTATTTTCTGATTGATAAAAATATTATTAATTATTGTCTCAGTTCCCGGAAGGTTGAGTTTTCACCAGGCATAACCATTAAATATATCTCAATGCAATTCTTAAAAAAGGGTGTTTTAACGGTTGCATATTCGATAATTATAATTTAACTTTATTTAACCTTAAATCCTGATTATCATGTATGCATTCACAATTTCTTGTAGCGTAGCGCTATTTCTTATCGTTATCTATCTCATCTACATCCGTAAAAACCTAAATGGTTTACTAAAAGATGAAAGCACCGTTTTACCAGTAGCTCAAAGGCCATACAGTCTTTCGCGTACGCTTTTCTTTTATTGGACGATTATCATCGTTTTTTCTGTCTGTTATATTGGTATTGTAAGCGACAACCTGACAAATATCGATAACGGGGTACTTATCCTGATTGGTATTGTAGCAGGAACGACAACCGCAGGAAAGCTGATAGACAGCAATCAGATCCAAAATGCCGATATTACTTACCGTATACAGGATATTCCTTCCGAAGGCTTTTTTACCGATATCCTTTCTGACGGAAACGGGATCAGTATCTCACGCTTCCAAACAGTGGTGTTTAACATTATTTACGGCTGCAGTTTTTTGGCAATCGTATTTACTCAAAATGTGCTTTATAATTTCCCTCCGCAAACCCTAACCCTCCTTGGGATCAGCTCAGGTGCCTATGCGTTGCTAAAAATACCCGAAAACAAATCAAATGCGATTTCAACATCCGCTGGTGGCGCCAGGGCGGCCGCAGCCGGGGCAGCTGCCGGCGCTGCTGCAGGAGCGGCTACAGGAGCAGCGGCCGGGGCCGATGCAGCAACCGGAGTGGTAGCAGCCGTAATTGAAAAAGCAACCGGAGCATGATAAGTGCAATCAGAATAATTATTGAATAACCTGCTTTTGAATCGCATAAGATCACAGACAAGCAGGCTTAATTAACTCCTTAATTAGTATAGTAACCATTTATCTCATGAAAAATTTACTATTAGCAATATTTATACTTCCGTTGTTTTGTTTTGCCCAGGGAGCCCCAACAGACACTATCAATTTAAATGAAGGAAACTTCCATACGTCATGGAGCCATAAGGCAAAATACCCTGTTAAGGTTTGCTGGCATCTTACGCCGGATATGCTGAATTGCCAGCACCCGCTTAAACGGTGCAACTGTTTCCAGGCAGATCCATTATTGGCCAACGAAACCAAACTGGCTGCAGACTACAGCAAATCAGGATACGACCAAGGTCATAACTTTGATGCCGCCGATGATGCCTGCTCCCCGCAGCAACTAAACCTGCATTGCTGGTATTTCACCAATATGACACCACAGCTTCCCAGTTTAAACCGCATTACCTGGAAAGACCTTGAAGACCAATGCCGTGCATGGGTTAAAGCAGGCGACGAACTGTTTATTGAATGCGGCAGTTACGGCCAATTAAAAACCATCGGGCCGGATAAGGTATGGGTGCCTGCCTTTTGCTGGAAAGTAATAAAACATAAAAACGGCGTGATCGACTCTTACCTGATGCCCAATACGCCCGATGTGAATAAACATCCCTTTGCCTATTACCATACCGATATAACCGTAATAAGGCAAAAAACAGGAATAGATGCTATTTAATTACTGAATTTAGCTTAAATTCCTTATTTTACTTTAATCAATAAATAAAAAACGATCGCAATTTTCCTACTGAGAGTTAAATTGACCTCTTTTTAAAGCAAGCCCTCTCCGGATATCCGGAGGGGGCTTTTTAGTATTCCTATACCGCCTTAAGTAAAAAAACCATAATTCCGGGAGTTGAAAAACCGCTTAATCAATGGTTAAAACGTTAATTTGTCCTTTCCTGCCCTGTTGACCTGCGGCCGGTTACAGTCCCAACCTTTTAATATACCACGCCGTATAACACCGTGTTCTGAAAAACAGCTATCCGCCGATGCAGTGTTTTTCGCTAATTAATTAAAAATGAAAAAAGGATTTTTTACGCTTTTATTGCTAACAGGATTATATCTGTCCTCGTGCCAAAAAGATACAACGGTAAAACCGCAAACTTCAGCAACGCTGAACAGCCAGGCTACTACCGTTGCCACACCGGCACTAAGCCATACTACCACCTCCAATGTTACCACCCCTGCTGTTGATACAGTAAAAGGTTACATGCGGGTTCAGCTGGCGGCCAGCGCTACCAGTACAGATAATATTCTGGTCGCCTTTAATCCGGCCTCCAGCGCTGCTTTTGTAAAGTCTGAAGATGCAATTTATCTGCAGGGATTTGGTGCGGTAAGCCTGTCGAGCTTAACATCCGATGGTAAAGCATGTTCCATCAACACCATGCCCTTAACGGTATCGGGCCGTACAGTTGCCTTAAATGTTAGTGCTAAAGCTAATGGATTATACACTTTAAAATTACTTGCACTATCATCTATCCCGTTAACTTACGGCATCTGGCTTAAAGACAGGTACACGAAAGATTCGCTTGATTTCAGAAATAACAATACTTATGCGTTTAATATAGCAACAAAAGATACTACCAGCTACGGAAAAAACAGGTTTACCATAGTGTTGAGAAAGAATTAAGTATCAAAAGTATACCAGTATAAAATAAGTCCCTGCAGTCTATAATATGATTACAGGGACTTTTTGTTTTGCGCTGTGCAAGCAATCGTCACGTCATAGAAGGAACGAAGCAATCCCCGACTATCAGATCGGCCTGATACCCTACACTTTTTTAATTCGCTCTGTATAACGGGATTGCTTCGTCGTTTCTCCTTATAATGACGCGAAGGTTAAAAAAAACGCACTTTCTATTTACCCCATATCCCGGCAATGGGGGGCGCTACTACGTTATCGGTAAATGGCAAACCATACATCGACTCCAGCGTATGCAGCAAATTGTAATGGTTGATCAAACCTTTATACTGCCCGGGCAGCAGTTTGGCACCGTAAAATATAGTAACTATCTTATTCCCGTTTTTGGTGGAGTAATCGTCTTCATCAAAAGTGACTATCAGTAAGCTGTTATGCTTTTTGGCCCATTCTGCATATTCGGCAATATTTTCCTTTAGCCAAACATCTCCCCTCCGTATAGCAGCGGCATCGCCCTGGAAACCGATGTTGTGCATATCATGATCCATATCGGGCACTACAAAAGCAACGGTAGGTAACCTGGTAAAATCTTTAGGGAAATCTGTCATAGGTACGCTGGCGGATGGCGGAATGGTATTAACGCCCGTACCCAGCCAGTTCGCCCAGGGTATGTGCTTACGGGCGTACAGCCTTCCAATGGTTACACTGCTTGAACGATAGGAGCAATCCAGGTAACCCGCGCCTGGCATGGTTTGGGCATATCCTTTAAAGGTTAATTTCTTATCTATCAGGGCAGCGCCCAGGTTGGGCGTTTTAAAGGGTGTTTTACCTTCCAGGCATTCATCGCCGGTGACACCTTGTGTACTGCCCGAAAAAAGCACCAGGTAATTTGGCTGACTTGGATGCCCTATACCATGCGAATCAGTGAATAATACACCGCCCTTTGTCAGTGAATTGATGTAAGGCGCATTGGGTGAGCCTATAAGTTCGTGATAAGCGTGATTTTCTTCCACCACTATAATCACATGGTCGTACTGCGGAATGTCGTTTTGGATTTGTACTGGTAAAAATAAAGCTGCACCTGTCGCCATACAGGTGATCAATTGTATAAAAGTCATGTATACCCTTCATTAAATAAATAAAGCCATGATGTTAACTTAATAACACCTGCTGATTAGATAGAATGATTTTAAGCGGAATTTGTTTGGAATTGAACGCACAGAAGCATATAAGTATATCAATCCTTCAATTCTATGTCGGGTAATACTTTAGTTATTATGTCCTGCTGAAAAAGTGCCGAAACGGTATAAAGCACTGCATGGCCCGAATCATCGTATACAAACAATTGCTTTTTAGGCGCCGATAATTGGTGATAATATGCTTGGTTAATGTAGCGGTTGGTTTGGTAATCTTTACCTCCTACAAAAAAATATACCGGGCATTTAAACGAAGTTAATTCTGTGGTGAGGTTATGGGCCATAGCTTCAGCAAAAAGCGGTGTTACCCAGCGTTTTGACGGGTCTATAAAATAACTTTTCAATGCTTTGTCATTTACTTTTTGCCCATCAAAAATATACATCCATTTACGGTCATAATAAAGGTCCATGGCGCTAAAAGGTATATTAACCCCGGCCAATTCATTTATTGCCTTTTCGTTTTTATGTTGTGCAGCTTCTTCCTTTAGCATTTGCAGTGCTATGCGTTCACTTTGCAATTGATTAACCACGGGGCTTATGGCTAAATAAGCATATAATTTGTCTGGATATTTTTCAGCCGCGTTAAATCCTAAAACAGTTCCCCAGCTCCATCCCATTAAAAAGAGCTTTTTCCGGTGAAACTTATTTAATAAAAAATCGATCAGTTCATGCGTATCCTGTTCACACATCGCCAAAGTAATGGGTTGGGGCGATTTATTTAATTTCAGGGTTTTGCCGCATTCCCGCTGATCCCACTGAATTACAACAAAGTGCTTTTTCAGTTCGTTTGTAAATTCATCCGATGAGTCAATACTCGATTCTCCGGGGCCGCCGGTAATAAATAAAAGCAATGGTTTAGACCCGTCGTTACCTTTTATATCAATAAACTGTTTAATACCACCTATCGGGATAATTTCTGTACTGTCAATTTTAGATTGTGCACAACCGCCAAGAACAATGGCAATTAATGCTATAGTAAGTAATAACGGTTTAATATGCATTGATCCAGATATTTATAAAACGATTGCGATAAATATAACATAAAACTAAATCATTTATTGCAATAAGCAAGCTTTTCAATTTTGTAAAAAAACAACAATAAGCGATAAACCCTGTTAGCACAATTTTCTTATCTTGGCTCAATAAACGTATACCATAATGAAGTTTGTTAAAGCCTTCATCTCCATAGTTGTAACGGCGCTGTTAATCTGGGCGCTGGAAACCAAATTCGGCGATATTCCGCCAATCGGCGTATTCCTGAATCCATCTACCGGTTTCTGGCAAAATGCCGAAAGCAAGCACATCCTGCCTGAAGAGAATCTTAAGCTTATGGGTTTAAAAGAAAAAGTGATCATTAGGTACGATGATAACCGCATTCCCCATATCTTCGCCAAAAACGATCACGACCTATATTATGCACAGGGCTATATTACCGCCCGCGACCGCCTGTGGGAGATGGATATCCAAACCCGCAGCGCATCTGGCAGGCTATCAGAAATAGTGGGGCCGAAGGCGCTGGAAATAGATCAATATCACCGTCGCACAGGTATGGTTTATGCTGCAGAAAACGC
>JAQNCM010000530.1 GCA_029237615.1 Mucilaginibacter sp. | reverse complement strand
GTATAATTGCGAGTGTATTCATCATGCTCCCCTCCGAATATCGCCGTTTGAAAAAGAATGGGTGGTCCTTCTCCATCGTCCAACCCTATCCATACCGTAGAAATCTTCACCCCTCGAATATCCGTATCTTGTATGCGACAATATTGCTCGTCGGCTCTTTTCTCGCACCACTCTTTTTCGTCCATCGGATTGCCCCTAATATCGTAATATTGTGGTTTCATTTGCTTGCTCCGATTGAAAACAAGGTGAGCCGACAGAGCATTTGTTTATCTCTGTCGGCTCCTGGATGGTCGAATTACTTGGCAATGCGCGTACGGCGGAATTCATTGGTTGGAATGCTCGCGTTGAGATTGAGTCTGTAGAGCCTTTCCTTACCGTCCTTGCTCTTGAGAATATCAACTACAACCCCCTTGCTCTTGATAACTTTCGAGACTTCCCAAAGTTTCTGGCCGTAGGGAGTATTTCCGCCGAGCCGTTGAAGGACTTCGGCGTTTTGGGCGATGCGTTCGTCGGCGTTCTTGTTGTCGTCGGCGTTCTCTGCGCGGCCGTCCTTGTTAATGAACCGTTGCCAAGCCGTTTGTTTGTCGTCGTCCTTTGTGTCTGGGGCGCTCATAAGGCTCCGCATCTCCCCTTTGACAGCTTGGAAGGTATGGGGCTTGTCGGCTCCAAGTTGTACGAGTGCGAGTAGGAAATAGCGGTATGCGCCCGTCGAGTAGGGTATGGGGATTGATTTAGTGTCCTTGTATTCAGTCTTGAGAATGGCGATCTTTTCATCGGAGAGCCAAAAGGACTTGGCGCGATCTTTTGCGGGCACGGCTGCTGTCGGCTGGGCTGCTGTCGCCTTCCCTTTCGTTTTTGACGTTGTCTTATCAATCGTGCCCGTTGCCTTGCTGCTCTTGCTGCCGTTCCCTTTCTTCGGTGCCGTTTTCATTGCATCCGCGATCGGAATTAGATCGGCTGCTTTCCCTTTCTTCGGGGCCGTTCCCTTGTTGCTCGTCTTTCGTGCCCGCTTGCTGTTCTTCTCCGCCGCGATCGTCTGTACTTCCGTCATGGTGCCCGTACCTTTCGCTGCTCTATGGCAGCAATGAACCTTGATTGCCATTGAACATTTCAACGGCATGGGGCGGAACGGGAACGCGGACTCATGTGCAATTGCAAGTATTATTTTCTGCCCTACGCAACTGCCGTTTTGACACCTTGATTAGTTGCGGTGACGACTATGGGAAAATGCACATTTTCTTTCGTTTGGGTGTCTTTCAGTTTTGCGTGAAATGGTTCGGGAGGTGTTTTCGGGGCGGTTTTGGGAAGTGGTTTTGGAAACTGGTAAAAGTACAACCTCCCACGCAGGCGTCCGGGTGCGAGCGTGGGAGGTTGAAAAACTGTCGCTAAGGGTCGCGGGGCAAGGTGGGTATTACCTGTTGCCAAGTGGTGGTCCCAACTTCAGTTTAATGAGTGCGAACGGTTCTCCGTCTGGGTACTCTGCTGACAGTGCTAAACCGTATTTGGCTTCGAGATTCACCTTGAAGTTCGTGAGTTTTTCCCATTTGGCTCCCTTCGGCTTGCCTTTGTGGTTGTCGTTTGGTGATTCTTCGGCGATTGGTACGAGTTCCTTGCCGTTGTATTCGTCGGTCTGGAGGAGGCGTAGTTCCTGTGCGGTAACTCTGGCTTCCCACTTGCCCTTTGCGACGACGTATGGCTCTCGGTCGTTGACTTGGCAGGTGACCGTGTACGTCTGGTAGGGCTTGAAGGACCAGACGTAGATAGTATCCATGTTCAGGTGGGACTTTTGGTAGTAGGTTTCTTCGTACCAGAAGACGGGGTTTCTGGTTGGCTCTGCGAGAAGCGGGGTGCAGAGCATAAGGATTGCCGTAAGCATTTTGATTCGCATAAAGTTTCTCCGTTCGTTTGTCACAGGTTTAGTATTCGTCGGGCAGTAAAATGCACGTTGAGCTGCGGTCGCTTTCCGTGATGACCCAGATTTTCAGTTCGTCGTTCATTTTGTACGCGCTGAATATTCTTGCGCCGTCATTCAGTGCGTCTTCGTTGGCTTGTTGGTCGTGGTGGTCGAGGTCTCCCCAGTCCCCCGTCAGGTGGCGTCTGACGAGGGAGAGAGGGTCGATCTGGTTTTCTTGGAGTGCCTTGAGGGCACCTGGGGTCGCCACGAGTTTGCCGAGTGGGAACATGGGACTTCTCCTTTCTGGTGTTTAGGCGGCTTTGGTCTGGGTTTTCGATTGTTCCGCGATTGATTGAGTGTCGGGGGCTCGACTCGGGAACAGGTGGGGTTTGAGCTGGGCGTACATGGTCTTTTGCACCTCGATGACTTGCTCAAACTGGGTTTGTCCGATGCCCACGCTGACGCCTCTGCCCGTGTAGTGCTTCTCGTTCACGTCCATGCCTCCGTCCGAGATCGTTTGGGCTGCGAACACCTTGCCCAGTTCGTGGCTGGACAGGTTCTTGACCATTTGGAGTGCGAACTTTCGGAGGGCGGAGAAGGGGAGTGGGCGGACGCCTTTCTGCTGGGCGCGCTTCATGATCGGCCGCCAGACGTTTTTGGTGCTGTCACATCGGTTGCCGTTTTCGGAGTACCACACCAGCGGATTGCCTCTTTCGGTGCGGTACAGGAGGCCGTCGGGGTCGTCGTCGTTCGCGCCTTCCTTGATAAGTGCGGCGAGTTCGGGGCAAACCCACCAGTATCCTTGGATGCCGGTCTTGCTTCGGAGTTTGTCAACGTAGTAGTGGCCGTCTTTCGTCACGAACTCGTCTCGTTCCAAGGTGGCGAGGTCCATTTGTGTCCAGCCCAGGAAGAGCGGCACGAGGAGGTAGCGTCTTTGCAGTGGCGTATCGCAGCATTTGAACAGCGTGACGACTTCATCG
>JAQNCM010000655.1 GCA_029237615.1 Mucilaginibacter sp. | reverse complement strand
GGTCATGTTCTCCATCAGCGAACCGGATTGGAAGCTTTTTCGTCGACTTCAGCCCGTCGCCCTGGATCGCTTTTGTCAGCGCGTACTTGCAGAGATCGACCATATCGCTTCGGATGCCGACGCAACTCATCATGAACGCTATCTGGCCATCTTCCAATGCATTAAGCAACGAGACAAAGAGATGGCGAATGCGTTCGACGACCCGCGCCGATCCACAGCGATATACCAACTGGCGTACATGCAATCGCAGGCGCTTTTGACGCCCGAAGAGATGTCGAACTTCAGCGTCGATATCCGTGATGCTGTCAGCTTGTTGCTGGGAGAGAATGAGCTTGAGACTTGACAGTAACTTTCACTTCGAGCACCATCCCTACCATGAACTACCGTGACTATATCACCCTCGAACCGAATAAGCGCGGGGGCAAGCCCTGTGTGCGTGGAAGCGGACTCGTAACTCTTTTCGTATCCCTCAGCGTGTTCGACTGGAAGGCGATTGTGTCTTCGTTCCAAAAGCAGGACTTGTGGAGATTGTCCTGCATCGCGAAATGGAAGGAGAGATCAAGTCTGCCACCATCAAACAGGAGCCTTCCGGCAAGTGGACGATCACCTTCGTCAGCCACTTCGAGGCACCTGAGATCGAAACTTCCGCCCCGATCTCACCGATCTCGGACTGGATGCGGGACTCTCCACCTTCGTCACCACCAGCGAAGGCGAGAAGACGGAGCCTCCAAAGTTCTATCGTAAGCAGGAACGCAAACTGCGCAAAGTGCAGCGGCAGCACTCTCGGAAACAGAAGGGCAGTCGCAACAAAACCAGGGCCAAAAGGAAAGTTTCTCTGGTTTATGCCCGTACCCGCAATCAACGCCAGGACTGGCTGCACAAGCATAGTCACAAACTCACATCTACCCACGATCTGATCTGTGTAGAAGACCTTGCAATCTCTGCGTTAGTGAAAACCAAGCTGCACGGACATAGCAAAAGTTGGAATGATGCCTCCTGGGGCACCTTCCGCAGACAACTCTCCTATAAACAGGAGTGGAAGGGCCAGAGGCTCATCGCTGTGAGTCGCTGGTATCCCTCCTCTCAGGAGTGTCATGTCTGTCATCAGCGTTCTGAGATCAAGCTCGATCTCTCTGTTCGAGAATGGACCTGTACCTGTTGTCATACGGTCCATGACAGAGACATCAATGGGGCGATCAACGTCCGTGACGAAGGTTTAAGAATGGTCGAGCAGAGTTCCTTCGCGATAGTCGCCAGTGGTCACCTGGAGACTCAAAATGTCTGTGGAGCGGGTGTCAGACTTCCCAAGCGGAAGCAGTCCGTGTGGAAGCAGAAAGCTTCCGACTGCGAAGTTGGAAGCCCCGGCTTTAGTCGGGGGAGTGTCACGACGTCTCCCCTGACCGTATGAAACTGCTCTTCGGCAATCCGCCCAAAGTTATCTGGCTGCGATTGGGAAACTGCTCGACAACCCAGGCAGAAAGTCTCCTGCGGCGTGAGTTCGAGGCGATTCAAGCGTTCCACTTAGATGACACCGTTTCCCTGCTTGCCTTACGTTGACCAGAAATTGCCCTCATGCTTGTCCGCTACTCGTGACCGCCGTGCTTACGCAGGTAGTCGGCCATCTCCTTATCGCCCTTTTCCGTCGCGATGGTCAGAGGCGTTTTGCCGTTCTCGTCTTTCGCGTTGATCATCTCCGGCTTCGCTTTGATCAGCCGACCGATGATGTCGGTATCCCCGTCGCGCACGGCGGAGTCGAATTCCGTGACATCCGAAGCCGCTGGGACTGCGGTGGATGCCGTCGGATGGTGGCAGCCTGCCAGGACGAGAAACGCCAAGGCAGCGACTCCCGCCAGATACTTTGCATTAGCCAATGTATGTCCTCCAATCTCCTCAGTCGTCCGATGACTAGTTTGAGCCGGACACACACATCTTACCATCTGGATGCAGGAATCGCCATTATGCTACGGCGAATGGTCTTTCCGAAGGCGGAGGGACATGCCGTTATCATCTGCTACGGTGCAGTCGCTGCTGAAGGCGGGCAGTGCTGGTGGGGGCGAGAGCAGTTAGCGAATACCCGGCGCTCTCTCAAGAAGTTCGACGGATTGTGGCAGGAGGCTCTACAGTCGCCGGAGTGATTGTTTGTGTTCAGGATGCCAACGCTTACTTTCGAATGCAACGAGGAGACCATCAATAGAAGGAGGATTGCCATGATCGTAACACCTTTCAAAATCCCACACGCCGTCATGCCTCTGATGCTTTTGGCGACGCTCTTGTGCGGCGCGCTTACGCGAGCTGCCTCGGCGCGACGCTGGGGGCAACGGAGTTCACCTTCACGCGGGCAGGGCGGGCGATGCGCGGGACTTGCTACGTGCGCGTAGAGCCCGGCATGGGCGGCATTTTCCGCGTCAATCCGAGCGTGGTCCTGGCACCCGCAGACGAGATGGAAACGGCGACAGATGCGCTGATGCATCTGGTGGGCCACATCCGCGTCGATCCGCAGTGGCAGGCACGGATGACCCAAACCGCGAAGGAGTTCGTGGACAGGGTCCTGCGCAACCACGATGCGGCTATGGCCGAGCTGCAGGCAGAGTATAAGAAATCCATCAGTCGCATCAACGCCACGGCCGCGCTCTGGAATCCCATTCTCAACCCACCC
>JAQNCM010000040.1 GCA_029237615.1 Mucilaginibacter sp. | reverse complement strand
AAACGTATTTTTTTATATGAGACTTTCCATTGAACGTAAGCCAATAAGAATAAATCCTGATCCGAAACGTGTTATTGCAAGATTCTTTTTTAATGGAAATGATCGCGCCAAAGAGGTAATACAAAGGGTATTAAACATAAGCGAAGAAGTTGCATTTGGCATAGTTTCGCCTTTATTGCAGGAGTATTCAAAACGGCATAGGAATATCACCCGCGCTTTAAATCGTCACTGTAGCAAATTAAAGCCACTTTTTACAGAATTAGATATTGATTTTGATACGCTGACTGTGTATCGTAAGCTGCTCATCGGTTCTTATTTTACGCATGAATATTCCATTGAGTCGGCTGCTTTTTTTAACCCTTCCATAATTGCAGATCCTGATCAAACAGAGTTGCATGAAGGACAAAAAAGAGTTATTATAAGCTTCAGAGCTGTAGGAGAGGGCCATATTTCGTCCATCGCGTTCAGGCGCGCACTTATTGACCAAAACAATAATATAACTGTTTTACCTGCGGGGGATTATATTGACGAAGCTGAAATAGTAAGGAATGCGGTGTATAACAAAAAGCTATTTTTTGAAAAAGCCACCGTTACCCAGATCAATATTGATGTGTTAAAAGAACTGGAAGGCAAACTGGATCATCATTTTGAGTACGCAAACCTTCGCCGGATTATTATGGATTCGCAGAAATTACAGGAAAGTTATATAAAGAAACTGGAGTATGACAAAGTGTTATGGCTGGCCGACTCCTATTATGAAATTGTATTTTCGCTGGATACTGATATTTCCGACAGGGTAATATTCCCTATTTCTGAATATGAACGTAAAGGGATTGAGGATGCGCGGTTTGTGCTTTTTAAAAATGATGATGACAGCACCGTTTATTATGCAACTTATACTGCTTATGATGGCTCATTAATAATGCCTAAGCTGTTGCAAACAAATGATTTCATCAACTTTAAAATAATGCCACTGTATGGTGCAGGAGCTCAAAATAAAAATCTCGCACTTTTCCCCCGTAAAATCAACGACAAATTTGCTATGATATCACGTATTGATGGGTGGAATAATTATATCATGTATTCGGATAAGATTAATATCTGGGAAAAACCTGTGATGCTGCAGCAACCAAAATTCACGTGGGAATTTATACAGATAGGTAATTGCGGTTCGCCTATTGAAACTGAGCATGGCTGGATAATAATAACACACGGTGTGGGCCCCATGCGCCGTTATGTGCTTGGCGCCAGCTTGCTTAAGCTGGATGACCCAACTATTGAAATTGGCCGCTTAAAAGAGCCCTTGCTTATTCCAAACAATGACGAACGGGAGGGTTATGTACCGAATGTGCTTTATTCATGTGGTTCAATCATCCATAATAATAAACTAATTATTCCGTATGGCGTTTCTGATTCGTCTACTGCGTTTGCCGAAGTTGATCTGGATGATTTAATTGCCAAGCTTAAATCTGATCATAAAGAACAAAAATAGCGATTGATCTCTTATAAACATTTCCTTAGGCCTGCATTTTGCGGGCCTTCGTTGTATAATCAGCCTGTTTAGTTTATTCGGCTAAAAATATCTCTTATGCTACACTGTTTAAAAAAAATTGATATCCAAAAAAAAATCACGGTTAAATAATTATTGCTATTAAGTACCGCAGTAGCCAAATTGAATACAATTTCAGCCCTTGCCGAATTATGTGTCTAAAACTGGAAAATATTTTTTGCAGCGAAAGACTTTGGCATAACCATTGATAATAAGTAAAATAGATAGTTATTGAATTAATAGTGTGGGCGTTACGTTATTAGTGTATGGAAAAAATTTATTAAACGATGGATCACTTTAGAGAAATAAAAAACACGCTGACCTGGCACAATGAGGGCAAATTTGAGGTCGAGCTTGTTAACGGGATAATTAAAAGACTTAATTTTTGTGAGCCCGGTAAAGGCCCGGATGATTCCGGTAAATCCCTTACTTCAACAAATTATAAGTTTTTGCAGTCAGTTTACAATTGCCTGGGCGATTTGTTTACTTTTATTGAAGAAGAAAATAAGAGACTTGGATATCGTTATGCGCAGGAAGGAGAAATTCCGCAGCGTTATAACGAAGAGGTAACAGAAGATGCTTATCCAATGCTTTCTGATAGCAAGATCAGGCCTATTAACAATTACGCTAATCAATCAGAACTGGCAAATCCAGTAGAAGAAAACAGCGATTTAATAAGGGACATTGGATAATGTGTCTCGCAGGATTAAAATCTACCTCGATAATATTTTTTGGTATAGGTTTAAATAATCACTTACCATTTTGTCGGAAGAAAACTGTGAGTTTGACCATATATAGCAATTCCGACGTTTTATATCTTTTACCTGTTTTACAGCTTCCACTGCTTCATTAATATTATTTACTAAAAAGCCGGTTTCTTGATGTTTGATGAGTTCTGGCATAGAGCCCTTATTAAATGCTATTACAGGTGTGCCGCACAGCATCGCTTCAGCTACACTCATACCAAAAGGTTCATTAAAATTAATGGGATGCAGCAAAGCATAAGCATTTTTTAAAAGTGTGTTCCTTTGTAAAGGTTCTGCATTACCCAGGTATTCGATTTGCGAATTTAATTGCGGTCTTATTTTTTCTTTAAAATAGTTTTCGTCCTGTATCAAACCGGCTATTAATAACTTTTTTCCGCTTTTTTTAGCAATTTCTATCGCTTCAGCAGTTCCTTTATCATGATGGATCCTTCCAAAATATAGAAGATAATCTTCCGGAGTTTCGTTAAAATCGAAATGTTGGGTATCTAATCCGTTATAAACAGTAGCTATATAGTTTAATTCAGCACTTCGATCGGCATTGCTAATGGACACATAGTTGCCCGTTGAATTATATTTCTTATAAACCGCAATAATCCGTGGAGAGGAGAAGCCATGTATAGTAGTAATAACCGGTGTTTTTACCAGGCACGAATAGGTAAGCGGCAAAAAATCAAAATTATTATGGATTATATCAAACTCAGCAGCTTTTTCCATCAGGTTACTAATGTGCAGGCACTCTAAAACCTTTGCATCCTGCGTACGGTCTTCTTCGTAGCCACTATCGCAAATTGAGTACAGGTTCCCTTTGGTTACTGAATCGCCCGTGGCAAACAAGCTTACTTCAATACCAAGTTTTACCAGCCCTTCGGCAATATTTGATGCAATTTGTTCCCATGGTCCGTAATGCCTGGGCGGCGTGCGCCAGGCCACTGGAGCTAATACAGCTACTTTCATTTAAAATGATAAAGCATGCTGGGCAATCTTATTATACTCGTATTCCAACTCAAATGCCTTTAAAACTGTTAAATGCGAAATCAAATAGGCAAGTGTACTTTCCGCACCCTGGTTGCGATTTATCCCGGTAGGTAATAAGCCATCGCAACAGCCCTTGGTTTCGTGGTCATAAAGGGGGGCCCGCAATGTGTTTTCGCCAAGGAACCATTTATAACTTAAAAACATTTTTTCTATATATTGGGGCTTGCGGAATATAGTATAAGCCTGAAAATGCATCAATACCATGGCCATTGTTTCAATTGCCTGCTGGTCAAATGCCGGAAACGAGCCACCTTTATAATACCAACCATCATTTCCCACAGGGCTTAAATAACCATTTGAAAGGGTAAGCTTATCTAAAAATGCCATTGTCTTTAAGGCAATCTGTTTAACCTTTTCATTTCCGGTGATTTCGCATGAATGTAAGAGTGCCAGCGGCAAAATTGCATTGTCATAGGTCATTTTTTCTTCAAACCATTGCCATTCTTCCGATTGGTGGTGTTCATAAGCGTCAATTAGTGGCTGTGTAAGATTTACCATTTGATTAACCATGCCCTCGTCACCGGGAACTACTTTTAAATATAAGCTGATACCGATAATGGTGTTTGCCATACCCCTTAAATGAGTTAACGATTTGAAATGAGGGAACGACCTATGAAATATTTCCAGGGCAAACTCCCGGTAGGAGTTATTTGCCGAGCAACCAATTAAATACCCCAACGCCCATATAGTACGCCCAAATGAATCCTCCGATCCAACCTCATCCAGATACTGCCGGTTAAAACTCAGGAAATTACGGAAGTTTCCATCATCCGTTTGCATATAGTGTATGTAGCTAAGGTATATTGGCAAAAGCTCAAAAGCCTCCTTGCTTTTACTACGCTGGTAGGCCATTAAAGCCATTATCAATGCCCTTGAGTTATCATCAAGGCAATAACCTTCTTTTAGGTTTGGAATTCCGTATTTAGCATGCTGAACTATTCCGGTATCGTCAGTTAAACGCAGCACATGCGTTAAATTAAATTTGGGCATTATTTCAGGATCGACAATACTGTTCTTTAATATCTTTTCACTGAAATCATGCGAAGATGTAGACTCCCGGGCTACTTTAATATATTCCGCCCCTATAACCGGCCATCTCAAATGAAGTCCATAATCATAGGCATTTTGCTTTAATTCCTTAAGTACCCGCTCTTGATCTAACAGTTCAATCACGTTATCGGCCAATGCATCAGCATTTTTAAATTCAAACAAACGCCCCCTGTTATTAGCTAAAAGTTCAGTTGCATGCCAATACGGTGTAGATACAACTGCTGCCCCAGCGCCAATCGCGTAAGAAAGGGTACCGCTGGTTATTTGTGCCTGGTTTAAATATGGAGTAACATAAATATCTGCGGCCGCGAGGTAATTTACCAACTCTTCCTCCGAAACAAATTTATTGATAAAGCTAAGGTGTTTTGAAACATTTAGCTGGGCAGCAAGGGTTTTCAAATGGTCGCGATATTCTTCGCCGGAGTTTTTAATTACGCCCGGATGGGTATTTCCTAATACAACATACATTACATCCGGATGGTTCTCTACTATCTTAGGTAGCGCTTTCACTACTGTTTCCAATCCTTTATTGCGGCTTATTAATCCAAACGTTAATAATACGCGATGATTTTTAAACTGTGTTAGGTTTTTTACAGGATTATCAACCAATGCTTCAACATCCGGAACGCCGTGTTCAATTATTTGTATTTTATCGGCAGAGATGTCATATATGTTAGTTAAAAATTCGAGTGCGCGTTTACTCATTACTATTATTTTCGATGACTGTTCTGCTACTTCGCGGATGATGATACGCTGAACATAACTGGGATCTTTCAAAATAGTATGTAAAATGGAGATCAACGGTTTTTCAAGCCGGTTAAGCAAGGGAAGAATGTAGATACCGCTTTCGCCACCATATATTCCAAACTCATGCTCCATAATACAAACATCTGCATTGCTGGTATTGATGTAATTGGCAGCACGTATGTAGTCTTTTTGGTGATTTTGCCTTATAATATATTTTACTTCAGGCGGATATTCATATTCGTTAATACTTTCAGAATCATTTAAAGCGACAACGAAACCACCATTTGATGAAGAATCTTTCTCCGGAAAGTTTGCGTTTATAGCACGCACTAAACTCTGATTAAAGGTTGCGATCCCGCATTCGCGGGGGGTATAGGTTGATATATATGCTATTTTCATAACTAATAGTAGGTGTTTACTCTATTAACTAACGCACTATTTAATCAATTGTTTAAAATGTGACTTAAAAAAAGTGCACTGATGGTCAAATAAAGGCAGTTTTATAATAAAAAACACGATTTAACCGATATTCTTCATAGTTGTCACAAACTATTCCGATTTGGAAAATTAATTAGAATGAATATTACAGGGACCAACCAGCAGGAGCGTAGGTTTCGTAACATGTAATAGCCACTTAACAATGATAGTTTATTGCCTCTAAAATAACTTCACAGGCTTTTTTTATTTGGTCAGGTGTAATAATAAGGGGCGGGGCTATACGCATTGAGTTACTGCAATGCAAAAACCAATCGGTTATTACGCCATTTTCAATGCAACGGTCAATTACTTTTTTATTAAATTCAAAGCTTTCCATTTCAACAGCGAGCATCAATCCTTTTCCGCGTATTTCTTTTATTGCCGGATGAACCAGCAATTGTTTGAACAATGTTTCCTTATCAGCAACCGTCTCCGAAAGGTTTTCATTCAGCAGCACTTCGAGTGCGGCTAAACCGGCCGCGCAACATACCGGATGACCGCCAAAAGTAGTGATATGTCCAAGAATTGGATTTTCTTTTATAACCGACATGACAGCATCTGAAGCGATAAAAGCACCTACAGGCATGCCCCCGCCAAGGGCCTTTGCTAATAAAAGTATATCAGGTGCAATATCATAATGTTCAAAGGCAAATAATTTACCTGTGCGGCCAAAAGCTGCTTGTATCTCATCTAATATCAGCAGGGTACCAGTTTCATTGCAGCGTGCGCGCAACGCCTGCATATAAGCAACATCGGCAATCCTGATTCCGGCCTCACCCTGGATGGTTTCGACAATTACGCATGCTGTTTCATCGGTTATTTTATCCAGATCATTGATATTATTAAAGTTAATGAAAGTTACTCCAGGCAACAAAGGGCGATAGGCCCGTTTAAATCCTTCATTGCCCATTACGCTTAAAGCACCGTGCGTGCTGCCGTGATAGGAGTTGTAAAAGGCCATGATCTGCTGCCTTCCGGTAAAACGCTTAGCCAATTTTAACGCACCTTCCACTGCTTCGGCGCCCGAATTTGTAAAATAAACAGATTGTAAGGTTGGCGGTAGTAAAGAAATTAGTTTTTCGGCAAAACGTACCTGGGGAGTTTGCACATACTCGCCGTAAACCATCAGGTGCATATATTTATCTACCTGCTCCTTTATTGCATTAACCACATAGGGATTGCTGTGGCCGAGGTTACTAACCCCAATTCCGGAAATCAGATCCATATAAGCCTTTTCCTGTTTATTGTACATGTAAAGGCCCTCGGCGCGTTCAAATTCGAGCAATAACGGGAAATTGGTGGTTTGTGCATTATTGGCTAAAAACAGCTGGCGGAGCGTAGGCATAGTGTGGTATTAAAGTTGAATCAGGTTATATCCGGATTCAGTTGATAATTTACAAAATTAAAACTTATTGCGTGCATGCTGCTTATTCATATTAATATTAAAAATTGCTATTTAATTCTCTCATTCAATTGAAGTAATAAATTAAAAGGATGCGATTATTTTTTTATGTTTGTTAGCATAAAAATCTACCTTAATAATATGGGGAAAAGGATATTATTATTACTTGCTTTATTAGCAGGGTTCACGTTGAGCGGTTTTGCTCAGTCTTCAACAATTGGCAATTTTAACCTGGGCGTTTATGGTGCATTGCCACTTAACAATATGAAGCAAATATTTGATGCAGGTGTTGGCGGCTCGCTTAAGTATGAATACCATTTGAGGAAGTTTTATTTTATTAAAAGCCTGGACCTGACATTAGAGAGCGGCTACGAAACCTTTGCCGCAAAAGTACCCCTTCAAAGTGTGGAGGTAAAATCAACTTACGGTTATGTTCCTGTAAAAATCGGCGCAAAATATTATATTTTAAGTGGACTATATGCCGAAATGCAGGCCGGAATTACCTATTATACCATGCACGGAGGAGGGCATGCCTTTGATTATTCTCCCGGTATAGGTTATTCTTTCAATTCGGGTTTCGAGGTGGGTTTACGTTATGAGGAGTGGAAGCAAAATCCAGAAAATCATATACCCGGACAATTTGGGCAATCGGGGCCGTTTACTACACCCTCTAATTTTAGCCAGCTGGCCCTGCGGTTGGCAGAAAGATTTTAGCGCTATTGAAATTTAATTGCCAAAAATGTTTTTATTTCTCAAGCGTTAGTTTGCCGAATTTTTATAATTACAGTATAATAATTGTACATCGGTGCGTTTGCTTTAGTGTTTAATGTCTTAATTTCGGCCTGTTTTACTCAATTAAAAAAGTGCTTAGCATACTAAAAAAAGAAATAACTTCTTATCTCAGTTCCCTGGTAGCCTATGTTACTATTGGCGTATTTTTATTGGTATTAGGGTTGTTTTTATGGGTTTTTCCTGAATCAAGTATATTAGATTATGGCTATGCCGGGTTAGATAGTCTTTTTAATACCGCCCCTTATCTTTTTATGTTTCTGATACCTGCAATTACAATGCGCTCTTTAGCCGAGGAACGCAAAGAGGGTACCTTTGAATTATTACTTACCCGTCCCCTGGCCGACTGGCAAATTGTTTTGGGAAAATATCTCGCTTGTCTTTTTATAGTGTTTTTTGCGCTTGTGCCTACGCTGGTATATTATTATTCAGTTTATGTACTGGGCACACCACAGGGTAACATTGATACCGGCGGAGTTATAGGCTCTTATATTGGTTTGTTTTTATTGGGCGCAGGCTTTGCTGCCATTGGTTTATTTGCATCGTCCATTAGTAAAAATCAGATCATTGCTTTTACTATATCGGTATTTCTTTGTTTCTTTTTTTATAATGGCTTTGATTCCCTAAGCAGGTTATTGTCTTTACAAAACCTTAACCTGCAAAATCTTGGTATCACGGAACATTATGAGTCAGTAAGCCGCGGCGTGCTGGATACCCGCGATCTTGCATACTTTGTAATATTAACCGGGTTATTTCTTTGTTTAACATTATTTGTATTGTTACGCCAAAGACAAAAAAGCATCACCGGCAAAGACGCAATATTTTGCGGGGCTACATTAGGTATATTGATTTTTTTGGGGATTATTTCCGGTATAACATTTACCCGTTTTGATTTTACTAAAGAAAAGCGTTTCACCATATCCGCCATCAGCAGGCATATAATGGGTAGCCTTAAAGCGCCGGTTAGCGTTACCGTTTATTTAAAGGGTGATAATTTTCCGGCCGGTATGAAAAGGCTGCAGCGGGCTACCCGTGACATGCTCAGCGACCTGCAAGCTTACAGTAACAATAAACTGCAATTTGATTTTGTTGACCCCGTTGCCAATATTAAAAGTTTATCAGACGAAGGGCAAAAGAAAATTTATGATTCATTGGAAGCCAAAGGGATCATCGGTCAAAATCAAACGGTAAAAACTGATAACGGCGTTTCTGAAATGCTGATATTTCCGGAGGCATTGGTAAGGTATAAAGGAAAAGAAATTGCGGTTAATCTTTTACAAACCCGCATAGGCCTGTCAGATGAGGATGTTTTAAATAATTCCATCCAGAATCTTGAATACGCCTTTTCATCAGCTGTTAAAAAGATAACCAGCGGCGGCAAACCTATCATAGCATTTACAGAAGGCCATCATGAGTTGACGGATCTGCAATTAAATGATGCCATGAAATCATTGGCGGATGGGTACGATGTGGGCAGGATAAATCTTAAGGAGATACCATTTAGTTTGTTAATGAAGATCAGGTTGCTTGTTATACCAAAACCCGATAGTGCTTTCACAGAAGAAGAGAAATTTAAAATTGACCAGTATATAATGCGCGGAGGAAAGGTGTTATGGGCAATTGACCAGGTGAATGCCGAACTGGACAGTTTACGCGGGCATGGCGGCGAGCAAATGTCTTTTGCTAAACAGCTTGATCTCGACGATCAGTTATTTACTTATGGTATTCGCATAAATTATGACCTGATAGCCGACATGAGATGTGCCCAGATACCTGTTAGTACCGGGAACGTTGGCGGGCAGGCCCAAATACAAATGGTGCCGTGGCTATATTATCCTGTTTTTATTTCGATGTCTAAAAACCCGATAGTGAAAAACCTGGATGGTATACGCAGTGAATTTGCGAACACAATTGATACGCTTGGTATTAAAAACGTTAAAAAAACCATCTTGTTTACTTCATCACCATTTAATAAAAAATTAACTGCGCCACACATTATATCGCTGCAGGCAGTTGAGCAGGAGCCTAATCCAAAAGAGTTTCAGAATGCACCTAAAACAGTTGCCGTGTTATTGGAAGGGAAATTTAAATCTGATTTCCTTAACCGCCCCGTGCCTGAAGGATTGAAAGAAAACATTCCAATTTTGCCGCAAAGCGCAGCAACCAAAATGATTGTAATAAGTGACGGCGATGTATTTAAAAACCAGGTAGGGGCCGATGGATCGCCATATCCGCTTGGATATGATCATTACATGCGGCAGAATTTTGGCAATAAAAATCTTTTGTTAAACATCGCCGATTATATGACAGACGACTCGGGCTTAATAGCATTACGGACAAAAGAAGTGCAGATCAGGCTGCTTGACCACCCGCGTATCCGCACCGAAAAATTATACTGGCAATTGATTAATAATATTGTTCCTTTGGGGTTATTGTTAATATTTGCTATTTTTCAACATTATATTCGCAAGCGAAAGTATGCACGTTAAATTTTATACTTTTGATTGATTAATTCTAACTATATGAGATTTATTGTTTCTACATCAACATTACTCAAGCAACTACAGGCTGTTAGCGGCGCATTGAGCAATAGCACCGTATTGCCCATACTG
>JAQNCM010000438.1 GCA_029237615.1 Mucilaginibacter sp. | reverse complement strand
AACCCTCCTGCATCGCATTAATAAATGCGCTCTGTTTACAGAATTTTTCCACTTCATCACATGTGTACTGGTATTGATCGGTGGTGATTTCCCTAACAGTGAAATCGGTGTCAAATTCAGCATTGACGACATGGAATGGTGGAAGGTTGTTATATTTTGTAAAATATTCACTAACAAATTTTACAACAGGCTTATATTCTGGCGCATCAAAATAATTTGGCTTTATAATATTGATACAACGAGAGAAAACATCTGTGGATGACAATAAATTTTCTATTAATAGCTTTTCTTTCTTTTCTGCTGCCATTTAAATTATATACATTCAGTTATCCTTAGTATGTTACACTAAAAAATACAATAAACAACTTTAAAATACTTTGTTGGTATCCGCAGGATTAGTCAATGATGATTCTGAAGGATTTAAAAATTCTTGCAGCAGCGGTTTGCTATTCTTTATCGCAAAACGTCTGTCAGTTTCCAAATATATCCAACGATCTTTAACTTTTGAAAATCTGTGTAATCTTGGTGGAATATTGTTATTTACGTGAGTAAAGGTCAAACGGTGCCAATCTTTATCTTTTGGATTGGCTGGAAAATCGTCACCTTCGGTAAATGGTAACCCATTAGGGGGCATTGCATCTATACCATAAAGATTTCTATTTCGATCCATTTTACGCACATCGAATGTGGGATGTGTTGCTAACCATGGATCATCTTTAGTTATTTTTTGAACCCCAGCATAATCTTCACCGTTTTCAGGCACAAGATTATCGGCCAAGGCTGTAATGGTTTGATCGATATTTGAAGTATCTTGATATAACTTATCAGTGCTGCCATCATCGATATCGACTAATCCAGTTGAATCAATACCTTCGGTCAATTTTCCGAATATATCTTGAGTTTCTTGACTTGCAATCACCGGCTCTGCTAACACGCGTTGCAATGTAGGGACCCAATTTAGGGTATATCCATTAACACTCCACGCAATATTGGTGACTTCCAAGTATTTTAAAATAGGTTTCAGTGAAGGGGAATACTGCGTTTCACTTGGCAATTGAATAATATCGCCTATAACTAACGGTCTCCCTAATAATGCAACCACTTGGCTAAAATTAATTTCGATAGAATAAGTTTCACCACCGCCAAAGATTTGGCTATTTCCAAATCTACTTTGAAAGCTCTGTAATTCTAATGGCGTATATGATCCCTTAATCTTGACCGTGGATGTATCATAATCGCGATCACGATTTTCTAAAAATACTCTATCTTGTATGTTATCAACCGCCGTTACTTCATAATCCATTAATTGTAATGCTTGCACTGACCACCAGTCAGTTGATGACCCATTGAACGTTACTGGTCGAATTCTCCAAAATCGTGAAGGCACAGTTTTTGCAAAATTTAATGTGACCATTCCATCACAATCTGGAACGTCTAACATTTTTACGCCATACCATTTAACACCATCACTGGATCGTTCAACGCGTATTTTAGTCACTCTATTTTGTGGATTACATCCTTGTTTTAATTTTATAGTAGCAACGTCACTTTTAACAAATGTTTCTATACCGTAACGGTCACGGCCATTTGGAAGTTTTATCTGTCCGAAGTCATATCCAATATATGAGCTTCGTACTATATCTGACCCTAATTGTCTCGATCTCCATTCTGTAATAAATTTGTCGAATGCATTATTCGCAGGGTAATTAGGCATATCCCCATTCGATATACCCATTCCGTTCCCGGTCACGTCAAGTAATTTACCTTGTTCATGTATACCCAAAAGTCTATAAACATTAATATCAGCACCACTAATGTTTAATAATTCTTGGCTTATCGCACTAATGAAGCACGAATCATCAGTTTCTTTTGTCAACTCCCATGGAGCGCAATTGTCAACAACAGGACATGCACCACCCGTGCCCGATTTTACACAAGAGCTATTTGTCACCACAGGGTTATTTTCTACTGAACATTCTTTATCCAGTGGATTCGTATCAGGTATATTACATTTACCCATATTTATTATCCGATAACCAAATGGCTACGCATACCAACATCCACCAAATCCTGCATAACAAAGTCTGCTAATTCTTCTCTCAAGGCAGTCATTTCTTGATCAGCTTGTGATATTAAATCCTGCGCATTCAGTGATGTATTACCATTTGGTCCTGCCATTACCGGCATTTTACCTCTCGATTGCGATAATATCAATTTTGCTTGAGCAATGGCCCATTTTTGCAACCAAAGCGTTGTTTCACGATCAGTCAATAAATCTTGTTCTGTTCTTTCAATAGATGCATCAATCAATACACGCTCTTTTCCGTAAAATGTCTGATACATTCTTAATGCTCTGGTCGTTTCAACCCATTGAAACATGATATTTTCCGCAAACAAAGTTTGTAGATCTTTTGAGTATGCTGACACTAAATGAAAGCTTAAAAGGTCAAACGTTCCCAATGTATACAAATTCTGCAATGCACTATACGCGAATAGTCCATCTTGTCCAACCGCCCCGGCTCCGAACATTGCACCACGTGTACGATAAATCGAATTCACATCCACTATTTTATGAGAACCGACACACTTATCTTTCAACAAATATAATTGTTGCTTTGGAAACACGTCAAGGAAGAAAAATGCCCGTTTAACAGCTAAATTAGAATTCTTTCTCACCTCTT
>JAQNCM010000413.1 GCA_029237615.1 Mucilaginibacter sp. | reverse complement strand
GGAAACACTGAATGCTGCGGTTGGAATCAGGAAAATATAAATTTATTAACGCGAAAAAAAGAATAACGTCTCAAATAGCTGCCCCTATAAATAGCGCTATCGCAGGCCACTCCAACGGAGATCGTTTTCCCGTCGTTTGGGATCAAGGCGGGGTTTCATCAATCCATCAATAGAAATTCTGTTATAGTTGGTAAAATTAAAAAGCAAGGCAAGGTAGGCACCATAAATAAGCTGTGTAAATACGGCCTCCCATGCCTCTATCATACAGCTGCCAAAAATAAGAACCATCATGATTACAGCTCCTAAAACGAGGGTAAAGCGGGTAAAGATACCAAGCAACAACAAAATACCGGTAATAAGTTCCAAAAAGGGTAAAAGATGGCTAAACTGTAATACCATTCCCTGGGGCAACAGTGACTTGCTAAACTGATTAACCATTCCATTACTAAACGTCTCAAGCTTAGTCATGCGGACTAATCCGTGACCGAAAAAGCTCAGAGCAATAGGAAGGCGGGCAAGCAGGTAAGTGTAATGTTCCTTTTTCATGGGTGTTATTTCTGTCTGATAACAAAAGCAATAAATAACTGTTTGATCATACTTATTGCAATTTAATAAATTTAGTCTATAATTAATAAAAAAATAAGCGTCTGTGCTAAAATGGTTAAATTGAATGAGTTAGACTTCCTTCAACCCGATAAAACGAAAAAAGGCATGAGAAATTGCTTTCCACGCCTTTTCGCCGATAAACAATTGTAATATTATTCGCCTGAAGTGGCATGCTCATGCATAGCTTCTTCGCGGAACAGTTTCGCGCTGAAGTAATCATTATTCATTCGCGAGATGTTGGTCATTTTAATTTCTTTAGGGCATTCGGCTTCACAGGCACCGGTATTGGTACAGTTACCAAAACCTTCTGCATCCATTTGAGCAACCATGGCCTGTACCCTGCTGTAGCGCTCAGGCTGGCCCTGCGGCAACATACCCAGTTGGGTAACCTTTGCCGACACGAACAGCATAGCAGAAGCATTTTTACAGGCAGCCACACAAGCGCCGCAACCAATACAGGTGGCGGAGTTGAATGCTTCGTCGGCAATTACTTTAGGGATGGCTATTTCATTGGCATCGGGCACACCGCCTGTATTTACCGAAACAAAGCCGCCTGCCTGCTGTATCCTGTCAAAAGCCGAACGGTCAACCGCAAGGTCTTTTATCACCGGGAAAGCAGCAGCCCTCCATGGCTCAATAACAATGGTCTCACCATCATGAAAGGTACGCATGTGCAACTGGCAGGTTGTAATAGCATTTTTAGGGCCATGCGGACGACCATTAATATATAATGAGCACATCCCGCAAATACCTTCGCGGCAATCATGGTCAAAATTGATGGGTTCGTCTTCTTTATGGATCAGGCTCTCATTAACCACATCCAGCATTTCAAGAAACGACATATCCGGCGAAATACCTTCGGCCTTGTAAGTCACAAATGCGCCTTTGGTTTCTGCATTCTTTTGGCGCCATACTTTCAGCGTCAGGTTCATGTTATTGTTGGTACTCATTCCTAATTAGTTTTGAGTATTGAGTAGCTAGTATCAAGATAAAGTTTCTTGCTACCCGATATTAGCTACTTGCTACTATTTATAACTTCTTTGTGTTAAATGAACAAATTCAAAATCCAAAACTTCCTTATTCAATACTTCCGGCTGATTATCCCCCTTGTATTCCCAGGCGGCAACGAAAGCAAAATTGTCGTCATCACGCAATGCTTCACCTTCAGGTGTTTGTGATTCCAACCGGAAGTGGCCTCCGCACGACTCCCTGCGCATCAGCGCATCGTCTACCATAAGTTCGCCCAGCTCCAAAAAGTCAGCTACACGGCCGGCTTTCTCCAGCGACGCATTCACTTCTTCGTTCGCCCCTACTACGATTGCATTTTTCCAGAAATCTTCGCGTAACGCTTTTATAAGGCCCTTCGCTTTGGTTAAGCCCTCTTCCGTACGTGCCATACCGCAATATTCCCACATAATATGGCCCAGATCGCGGTGATATTCATTGACCGTTTTGGTACCCTTCATAGAAAGCAGGGTGTTGATGCGGTTAATTGTATCCTGTTTTGTTTTTTCGAAGGCAGGATGATTTGCATCAACCGGTTTAGGGCCGATGGTTGCAAGGTAATCGCCCAAAGTATAAGGGATCACGAAATAACCGTCGGCAAGGCCCTGCATCAATGCGGAAGCCCCAAGGCGGTTAGCACCGTGATCAGAGAAATTACATTCTCCCAAGGCATATAAGCCCGGTATATTGGTGCTTAAATTATAATCAACCCATAAACCACCCATTGTATAATGTACAGCAGGATAAATGCGCATGGGCTGTTTGTAAGGGTCTTCGTCTGTAATTTGATAGTACATATCAAACAGGTTTCCATATTTCGCAGCTACTGCGTCTTTACCCAGGCGATGGATCGCGTCAGCAAAGTCAAGGAAAACGGCAAAGCCGGATGCCCCTACCCCACGTTTATCATCCACCATTTCCTTAGCATTACGTGATGCCACGTCGCGCGGAACAAGGTTACCGAACGAAGGATATTTTCTTTCTAAAAAGTAATCGCGGTCATCCTCTTTTACCTGGTCGGCCTTTATGGTACCCTTACGTAGCTGTTCAGCAATTTCAACCGTTTTCGGTGCCCATACCCGGCCGTCATTCCGCAAAGATTCTGACATTAAAGTCAGTTTTGACTGATGATCGCCGGTTACCGGGATACAGGTTGGATGTATTTGTGTATAGCAGGGATTGGCAAAAAATGCCCCCCGTTTATGCGCCCTCCAGGCGGCAGTTACATTGGAGCCGGCTGCGTTGGTTGAAAGATAGAATACGTTGCCGTAGCCGCCTGTGCATAACAACACTGCATGCCCGGCATGGGTATCAACGGTACCGTTTATTAAGTTGCGGGTAACGATCCCTTTTGCCTGGCCATCCACAATAACCACGTCAAGCATTTCTGTACGGGTATACATTTTAACTTTCCCAAGATGTATCTGGCGGTTCAATGCAGAGTAAGCGCCTAATAACAGCTGCTGTCCCGTTTGTCCACGCGCGTAAAACGTACGTGAAACCTGTGAACCACCAAAAGAACGGTTATCAAGTAAGCCACCATATTCACGTGCGAACGGAACGCCCTGTGCTACACACTGGTCAATGATATTTACAGATACCTCTGCAAGGCGATAAACGTTTCCTTCGCGGGCGCGGTAATCACCTCCTTTTATGGTGTCATAAAACAAGCGGTAAACACTGTCGCCGTCGTTCTGGTAGTTTTTTGCGGCGTTAATACCTCCCTGCGCTGCAATAGAGTGTGCACGGCGCGGACTGTCCTGGAAACAGAATGCCTTTACATTATACCCCAGTTCAGCAAGCGATGCTGCGGCCGATGCACCGGCCAAACCGGTACCCACCACAATAATATCATATTTACGCTTATTGGCCGGATTAACCAGTTTTAAGTTAAATTTATGCTTGCTCCATTTTTCGGCTAATGGACCGGCAGGAATTTTAGCATCTAAATTCATCATTTTTATTTACGATTTTAGATTTACGGTTTACGATTTGATTTACTGATTCTTAAATCTAAAATCGTAATTCGTAAATTATTTCAAGCTTTGTATATAATAAACTACCGGCATTGCCGCAAAACCAAGCGGAATTATTACCGCAAATAACCACGTGCCGATAAAGCAAACTATCGGTGTATACTTACGATGCACCCAGCCCAGCGTCCGGAATGCACTTTGAAAACCATGCAATAAGTGGAACGCAACAGCTCCCATCGCTATCACATAAAATATTACATATATTAAATTGCTAAAACTGCTCGCAACACGTGCGTGCAGGTCCTTTACCCTTACAATTTCTATGTTATTTTCGGTGGAAACTGATTTTTCAAAATCAGGTGCGGTTGGCACATAGTCAACCGAGGTGGTTTTTCCTGTTGCCAAATCGGTGCGGTATTCTTTAAATCCTATTTTGTGGCTGTATTTGTAGCTGAACCAAAAATCGCTCATGTGGATTACAATAAACAATAACAAAATTGATCCCAGTAGTCCCATATTTTTTGAAGACCATGAAGCCCTTGATTTGTTCACAGCTGCGTATGAAACCGGCCTTGCCTTACGATTTTGTATAGTAAGGATCAGCGAGTACAGCGCATGCACTATAATAGAAAGGTACAGCAGGTAGGCAATCACTTCTATTGGCGGAAAATGGGTTAAGAAGTTGGCATACATATTAAACCCGTAACCTTCGTCATCGCTAAACAACAACAGGTTACCGCCAAGGTGTACTATTAAAAAAGTACACAAAAACAAGCCCGTTAAAGCCATGATCAGCTTTTTCCCCAGTGATGAGTTAAAAGTCTGTTTAAATTCGCTCATTATTAAATCAGATTTATTTCGGCAAAAATATTTATTAAATACCAAAAGATAATACGGGATTTAACTATTAAAGCGGTATTTATCTATTTAGAAACAATCTAAAATAAAAAGTTTATTTTTTGAGCATTAGGCTAAGGTTATATTAGAGGCCGGCAAATGCTTTATTACATGAAACATCTTTATATCTTACTTACTGCCTTTTTACTAACCGGTTGTATTAAAAGGGCCAGTGTTGAATTTGCCGGCACCACACCTGGCATAAAAAACGGCGTATTTATAGTCAAAACAGCTGGCGACAGCACTTTATATGGCGAGAATATAAAAGACGGGAAATTTACAATGGCTGCAAAGCAATTAAAATACCCCGACTACTACAGGATGAATATTACTGACAATGATAACAATGACACGCATGAGCCATTTGAAATTTATTTGGAAGATGGCAAATATGTTATTGAAACCCAGGCCGGGCAATTATATAAATACCCAAAAATAACATCGCCGTCAAAAATACAGGACCAGCTATCTGCATTTTATACTTTAACTGATAAATTGAGCCTTGATGTACAAAATGAAATTAAACAACTGAAAAACGACGTTAAAACTAAAGGTAACAGCCTTTCACCGGCGGCGTATACGGCCCTGCTTAATAAGCTGACGTTAGCTGAAAATAACCTGCGCGCCAACAATGTAAATGCTTTCAGCCAGTTTGTAAAGCAATACCCAAACAGTGTGGTCAGTGCTCATTTAATGTCAAAGCTGAACTACGAGGACGATCCGGTAAGCTTTTATGCTATCTATAAAACCCTTACCCAGGAAGCAAAAAACACCGATGAAGGCAAGGAAATTGGCGAAAAGCTTAGCCACCTGGTAAAATTGATGCCGGGAGTTAAAGCGCCTTCCATTTCTGGAAACACACCGGATGGTAAGCCCTTCGATCCAAAGGCAGTAAACGGTAAAGTTATTTTGGTTGATTTTTGGCGCGCAAGCAACACCATCAGCAGGCAAAATCATCAGAGAATGAAGGACATTATCAGCCAGTTTAAGAATAAGAACGATTTGCAAGTGGTCAGCATATCATTGGATACCAAAGCTGACTGGTGGAAAACTGCCGTAAACGAAGATAGTATAGATTGGCCCCAGGTTTCGGACCTGAAGGGCGACGATTCGCCTAATGCAGCAAACTGGAGCGTCACAACAATACCAACTTATTATCTTTTGGATAGCAAGTGGAATATTATTGAACGTAATATTGATATTGGCAGTGTTTATTTAGAAACCAGTGACTATCTGAAAAAACATCATTAATCGATAGCCAGTACCTTATCCTTTACAATAGCGAATATCCGGTCGTTTTTATTACTGCGGATAGCTACTTTACCGGTAAAACGGCCAAAAGAAGGTAATACGGCCTGTCTTGCACCAAAAGCGAAACAAGGCAGTGTGATATGCTGCCTCGCCCGGCCTGCCAGGCTTATCCCGGGGTGGATATGTCCGCAAAAAGAATAACCTTCGGCTACAGCTTGCTCCTCATCCGTTAAGGGATGGTGCAGCATTAAAAACGGACCGATAAGTAACCGTTCATACAAAACTATATTTAACCGCTGGTAATAACCGTCATCAATTATATCATGATTTCCCCTAATCAGGATGATCTCCAGTTTCGCGAACTGGCTGCGCCATAAAACAAACCAGTCCCAGTCTGCATTTATATAGCTGTGAAAAAAATCGCCGAGAAAAATCAATTTTTCCGGTTTGTGCTCAAATATCAGGTCAGACAGAACTGCCAGATCATTTTGTTCCATATCCCGCGGAACGGCAATCCCTGCCTTGCGAAAATGCCCCACCTTACCTAAATGCACATCAGCGGCAATCAATGCTTTCTCCTGCTGCCAGTAAATAGCTTTTTGGGGAAGTAATAATAAATCCTGGTTTAATAAATTAAAAGCAATCGCTTTTCCCATCGTCATGCGGCAAAAGTAGTAAAGTACGGTTAATTAAGCCGGCCTCACAGCAAAAACCCCTGCGCCTTTCAGTGCAGGGGTCTTATTAATTTTTATCTAATACTTAATATTGTACTTCGATAGCGCTTCTTAAACGGGTACCATCAGGATAATAACCTGAAATAATTAATACACCATTTTTAAGATTACTCAATGCACGATCCATGTCATCAACGCTGGTAATAGGCTGCTTGTTAATCTGCGTGATCACAGACCCTACCGGAATTTCGGTATTATCAAATAAACCACCATTCCTAACCTGTGTAACCACAACACCGGCATTCACATGGAATTTAGTCTTCTGAGCAGCATTAAGTGGTACAAAGCTTGCTCCTATCCTATTATATAGTTCTTCGGCTGACTTTGAAACCGCTACTTTTGGCTCAGGAGCATTTTCTTTAAGGGTAACTGTAAAATTTTTCTCCTGGTTACCGCGCATCACAGTTAAGTGTATTTTATCGCCCGGCTCCAAACGGCCAACGCGTTCCTGCAAGTCAGATGATTCATAAGCGGTATTACCTTCAACTTTGGTAATGATATCGCCTTTCTCTAACCCTGCCTGTGCGGCACCGCTGCCTGGTATCACCTGGTCAACATATAAGCCTGCAGTTTTGTCGATGTGCAGATCATTGGCAACATCTTCGTTAAGCTCCTTGAAGCTGATCCCTACATAACCGCGTTTAACGGCACCGTATTTTTGAATATCGTCCAGTACTTTTTTAGCCAGGTTAATCGGGATAGCAAAACCATAACCTTCGTATGAGCCGGTATGTGATGCAATAGCTGAGTTGATACCTATCAGCTCACCATTGGTATTAACCAGCGCACCGCCGCTGTTACCAGGGTTAATGGCAGCATCAGTTTGAATGAATGATTCAATTGCTTTGCTTAATTTAGGTTGATTTTGTAGCTGCGTACGGCCAAAGGGATTTTGATTGTCACTTTGATCTTCTGTTCCTATAATACCTATACCACGACCTTTTGCACTCACAATACCTGCTGTAACTGTGGAAGTTAATCTGAAGGGGTTACCAACTGCCAGTACCCACTCACCAACTTTAACATTGTCTGAATTTCCCAGCTTTACAATAGGCAGATCGTGTCCGTCAATCTTGATCAAAGCAAGATCTGTGTTAGGGTCAGTACCAATAACCTTAGCTTTAAAATTCCGGTGATCATTGGTTACTATTTCAATTTTTTGTGCTTTCTCAACCACATGATTATTGGTAACTATATAGCCATCAGGAGAAATGATTACGCCTGAACCGGAAGCCATTTGCACTCCCTGCGGACGAACCCGCTGACCGAACATGTTACCAAACATTTGTTGAAGCTCGCTTTGCTGATCATCCTGTCCCTGGTTTGAATAGGTAGTACGGATGTATACTACCGCAGGTGTAACAGCTGCCGCCGCCTGCACAAAATCAGGCTGGCCGGCAGAAGATGTAGTACTATTGCCGGCAACCGGTGCTAAATGGTTACTTGTGTAATAAACCTTCTGACGGTCCTCGAAACTCATGTTGCCGGCGTATTTATTTTCAACTACCTTATAGGTCCCCAGCGCCATGGCTCCTCCAACAAAAGCTGTTAATAATGTTAAACCAAACTTTTTCATATTATTCTCTTTCTTATTACGTTTATTTATTATTACTCAAATTTAATACCATATAGACGGTATAAGCAATGTTAAGTTATAAGGTTTTATGTTAAAATTTGTTAAATTTAAATCCATGCCTTTTTTGCAATACCTTTACCGTGTTATATATTAACTATAAAGTTGCTAAATATTTAATGATTAATTGTGAAAATTCCATTTTATAAATACCAGGGTGCCGGCAATGATTTTATCCTTATTGATAACCGTGAGCATAGCGTAAATCATCAAAATCCGGCGCTTATAGCGCATTTATGTAACCGCAGATTCGGTATCGGTGGCGACGGCGCTATGTTTTTGCAAAACCGCAAAGGATATGATTTTGAGATGGTATATTACAATGCTGACGGGCACCCCAGCAGTATGTGCGGCAATGGAGGCCGGTGTATAGTTGCTTTTGCAAACTACTTAGGCATAGTTGGCAGCGAAACTAACTTTATGGCAGTTGATGGCCCGCATTATGCCAGAATTTCAGCAGAGGGCGATTGGGTGAGCCTGCAAATGATTGATGTAGATACCATCAGCCGCGATGACGATGCCTATGTATTAAATACCGGCTCGCCTCATTATGTAAAGCTGGTAGAAGGCCTTAAAGAAAAGAATGTGTACCAGGATGGCTATTACATTCGTAATAACAGTACGTACCGTGCACAGGGCATAAACGTAAATTTTGTGGAGCCGGCCACAGACGGCTATTTTGTAAGAACCTTTGAACGCGGTGTGGAAGATGAAACTTACGCATGCGGCACAGGTGTAACAGCAGTAGCATTGGCAATGGCCAAACACCAGCATCAAACCGGGCAAATTAATACGCCGGTAAAAGTTTTAGGCGGCGATCTGAACATCCGCTTTAATTACGACGGTGAAAAATTTAATCATATTTTTTTGGAAGGGCCTGCAGTAAAAGTGTTTGAAGGAGCCATAGAAATTTAGACAATAGCCTTATAAAATTGAACCAGGCTTTTGGTAATCTTATTTACGTCGTGCTGATCTTCTACAAGCTTACGGGCGTTAAAGCCAATTTGCTTGCAAAAATGCTCATCAGCAACACACTGTTTTATGGCTTCATAAAATTCATCCACGTTATTTGCGATCAGGATATTGCCGCCGTCTTCAAAGCGGATACCTTCGGCGCCCAGGGAAGTAGAGATGATACATTTTTGCATTGCCATACCTTCAACAATTTTTACACGCATACCGCCGCTTGTAAGTAAAGGCACTATCATTATTGATTTGCTGTTTAAAAATTCAAGCGCGTCGTCCACCTCGCCCTGTATAAATATTTTTCCCATTACCTCGTAGTCATCAAAACGCTCGGGTATATCGCTTCCTGCCACATAAAACTTCACATGAAGATCTCCGTCAGTTAAATCCTTTGCAAAATTTTCAAGAAACCACTCAATCCCTTCGCGGTTAGGCAGCCAATCCAATGATCCTAAAAAAAAGAGGCTTGGGAATTCCGTTTTACTAAAGTCGGGTTTGTAATGCTCCAGGTTTATTCCTACAGGCAATATCTCAATCGGGATTTTTGTTCCGTATTCCTGCAGGGTACCCTTATCCTGCTCTGTAAACACCGCAATGCCGTCAAAATTGTTTAATTGCTGCAACTCGTAATTTTTAATCCGCTTTGCATGCATTTTAAGATATGATTTTTTAAACGGATCTGTTT
The DNA here is from genome assembly GCA_029237615.1 of Mucilaginibacter sp. Taxonomy (GTDB): domain Bacteria; phylum Bacteroidota; class Bacteroidia; order Sphingobacteriales; family Sphingobacteriaceae; genus Mucilaginibacter. The sequence continues at coordinate 123 of JAQNCM010000413.1, read as the reverse complement.
TTTGAAGAGAAAGCCGCTGCCATATCTGGTTCTCAATGTTATGTAACCGGTAGATCAGTTTTGCTTTGGAATTTTTACGGATGGCTGAAAGGTAGAGCGACATAAACAAACCTTCAAACTGGA
>JAQNCM010000400.1 GCA_029237615.1 Mucilaginibacter sp. | reverse complement strand
CCCGGGCCTGTAACAGGGCGTGGGCAACCGGCTGCAATAAGCCGGGCATATCATCTAAGGGCCCGCGTAACCAAACCTCTGTTTTACTCATCGTAATTTTAATGAATCCAGTTTTGCTTTAACCTCGTTGTGGTTAAGTGTTTGCGGAAGGTTATATATTTGTTTAACACGGCTATGCGTATTGTCAGTCCAAAGCCAACTTGTCCAAACCATAAACCAGCTCCATTGTGGTTGTACTTTCAATATTTCAGGGTTTGGTAATTCTCCTGTTTCTGTTAATGCTATTGGTTTTCCGTTAGCTAATTTAAGTAATGCCTCATAATCATCCTGCTCATAATCAAAATGGTACACATCGGCACCTAAAATATCTACATATGTCGCTCCCGGGTAGTAATCTTTATAGCCATACGCCTCATCAAAAGGTATATCTCTTAAACCATTGGCGCCCCAAACCCATATCAGGTTACTTAAGTGATGGTAATTGGTATAGCGGTCATACATCATTTTCCATAACCTGACAATACCGTTTTCACCTTTCCGGTTACCCCACCAAAACCAAACGCCGTTCATTTCATGATAAGGGCGCCACAAAACGGTTACCCCGGCGTTTTTTAGTTGTTTTAAATAACCTGCAACTACATCGATCTGGGCAAGCCAGCGCTTGTTCAGCGTCGTACCCGGGGTAATCAATTCATTCCATTCCGCATCGGTCATTTTGGCTTTTACGTTTTTTTCGAAAGAGTAAGGCGGTTCGTCGGTCGGCTTTCCTTCATGCCACATCAGGGTTATAAGATATCCCTCATGCGACTTTCTTATTGCCTCGTCAACAATCTGCGGTCCAAGGTCTTTATCGCCCCAATTAATAAAATCGCTACCCCAAACGGCCGGGTATTTTCCGGTAATCCTTTTAGCACTGTCCGAAAATACATTCAGGTCGCTGTTATAATTTTGCTGGCCAGAGAGAATATATTTTCCTTTTATACTATATATAAAATCAAGCGTTTTCTTCACTCCTGCTGAAGCATCCGGGTTTACCGGGCTAATTTTTTGAGCCCTTACGGTTAAGCTGGCAACTAATGTTAAAATAATCAATAAACGCTTTTTTATTGGCATACTATTAGCTTAAGATGAAACCGGTAAACAGAATTCGGTACGTTTTCAAAAATAACAAAATCTATTATCACATTGTAGTACACAAAATGCCAATAATATTTATCTTTAATGCGATTAACTTTTATGACTAAACTTTTCCCGTTAAAAGGGCGTGCTATTCCTTTACTGACTATTCTTCTTTCTGCTCTTATTCTTACTTTTCAAAGCTGCAAAAAGAAACGGCCTGAAATTGCCAATATTCTCTTTAAAAAAACCCACAATAAAGTATTTAAGGACTTTACTCCCGAAGGTTTTTCGGAGGTTTTTCAAAAAGCACTCGCCAAAAAAAGAGCTGAATTAAAATATCCTGATCTTATAAAGGCGTATTACGAAAGCACCGAATATACTCCCGACTTTTTGTTGCAGCACTTATTTAATGGTGATCTTGCTACGGCCGACGAATATTTTATGAGCGCCAATGAGCACGGATTAGATTCAGTTATGTTCCAGGCAGCCCAACTTAAGGCGATGATTCATCGGTTTACTGAAAAAAATAGTATTAAAACGATTGATGAGGCCTATCATGATATGGCTGAGCTTGAAATAACCGCCGTTAACTCGTTGATCAATTATTCGAATGACCTGCAATACGGTGTCATCAATCCGAAAACTATCTACCGGCGGTACTTTATGGCAACAAAAGAGCCAGACAGTACATCCGTATCAAAGGTGTTTCATATCAGTAATATGAAAGCTTACCTGGATAGTATCCAGCCAAAAGACCCGCAATACCTTGCTTTACAAAATGCTTTAAAAAATGGCATAGCAGCACCTGATTTGTCCCCCGAAGAAACAAAACGCCTGCTGATAGTAAACCTTGAGCGTTTAAGATGGAGAAATAAGCCCTTTCAAAACAAGTATGTGATTGTAAACATACCGGATTTTAGTTTGAATGTAATTGACAGTGGCAGGTCGGTATTAAAAATGAAGGTTTGCGTTGGTCAGGGCCGCAATATGGACAATGCCAATACACTTATGGCTTATAATGATACTGCTAAAGTGGATAAGCCCAATGAGCATGAAACACCGTTATTAAACAGTTTGATTCACAGTGTAGAGGTGAATCCGGTTTGGAATATCCCTAACAGCATTGCCAATAAAGAGATCATTGTTGATGCTGCCAAAGACCGCTTTTACCTGTCAAATAAGGGTATAGATGTTTACAAAAGCGGCAAATTGGTCGATAATCCCGAAGATATAGACTGGAGTACAGTAACCAAAGAAAACTCTGATTATGAGTTCAAACAAAAACCAAGTGATGACAACTCATTAGGTAAAATAAAGTTTTTATTTAAAAATAAAAGCAGCGTTTACCTGCACGATACACCTGCAAAATCAGCATTTCTTAAAAAAATGAGGGCTGTAAGCCATGGTTGCGTTCGTTTGGGCGACCCGCAAGGTCTAGCGTTAAATTTATTTGGTCAGGGTGAAAAGTATGAAACCATTGCAACTGATATGAGTGCTGATAATCCCGAACCCACTACTATTTACCTACCCAAAAAGGTACCTGTTTACATTACTTATTGTACCTGTTGGGCTGATGAAAACCACCAACTACAATTCAGACCCGATGTATATGGTTTGGATATTGTATTATATGATCACCTGATAAAGTATCTGCACCCTATCAGCTAAAAAACATCCCTATAGATAATGTTATTTATAGGAATGTGATGTACATTATAAAAATCGTTTATTATAAATTGGCTGTATAATCGCCGTTTTGGCTGGATAAAAAGTTGGCCGCCGTTTCTTCGTCCAGGTACCTTGATGAATAATTATCGGCATTGCCATTGATAAATAAAACTGTTTTACCCTTAATGGTATTTATAACCTCATCAGCTACTTCGGGTGAAACTGCCGGACAACCGAAGCTACGGCCTAAACGTCCTAATTGATCAATGGTATTTTTGCTTACATAATCTGCAGCGTGTACAACAATGTCACGCGCGCGCGCATTGGTATTGAAACCTGCATCCAACCCATCTAATCTTAGTGAACGGCCATGTTTACCGATGTAAACATCGTCGGTTAAATAGAATCCTAAACTACTTTGGTGGGTATCCATTTTATCCGAAAAGCTGGTTGCTATGTCATCCCCGCTTCCCTGACCGTGCGCTACCCAGGTATTTAATATTAATTCTTTATTAAGAACATCAATTATCCACATCCGTTTTTCACGGCTTGATTTGTTAAAATCAACAATGGTTAGAATTGCGGTATTTTGCAATAATTTATCAGCTATTTTCAAATTAAGGAAACCGGTTAACCCTTTTTTAAACACATCTGCATCCATGCCCGACTCCTGTAAATGAGCAGACTCGTAAACATTTCCGATATATTTTTCAAGTAATTCTTTAGCAGTAAAAGATTTGGCGATGTTTTCGTTTGATTTAGTGCTTACAGGCTTCCAACTTATAATAGTAAGTGAAAGTATCAGTAAGATGCAAAGTAAACCGGCAAAATGTTTTCTCATTCTTTATTCGAGTTAAATCAATAGTTTAAAGGAAGACCTGTATACGCATAATACAGAAATAGGTTCTGTTTATTTCTCTAAAAACAATTAAAATTATTGCAAATTTAATAATATTTTTTACAAGTTAAAAATTTAACTTATAACATAAATGCTACATTACCGTGATTAATCGCTTTATTGATTGTCTTTATCAAATCCACAGACAATTTTATATAACTTAAAAAACATTTAATTATTATTTAATGTTGTGACTTTTTCTGTGATCAATGGAGTGTTATGCAATTTCAGCAAAAAACATGGTTTTTACCAAAAAAGATCATAAAAAACACGCCCAGTAGAACCGGGCGTGTTTTTTATTACTTGAAGAAAATGTAGTGCGGGATTAATAGATAGCCGGAAATCTGTTTGGGTAAGTTTCGTGCATTAAACTATAAACCGCCTCTATAATATCATCCAATGATGGTTTGCTAAAATAATCACCGTCAGAGCCATAAGGCGGCCGGTGTTCCTTAGCAGTTAGTGTCCGGGGTTGTGCATCCAGGGAGTAATAACCTTTTTGAGCTTCCAGCACTCTTTGTAAAATGTAGGCTGAGGCAGCACCGGGCAGGTCCTCGTCAACTATTAATAGCTTACTTGTTTTTCTTAATGAGTTGCTGCAAACATTTTCCGTATCAAAAGGATGCAGGGTTTGCGGATCTATCACTTCAATACTAACCCCTAGTTCTTCCAGCTCTTTGGCGGCTTCCATTACAATTCTTAAGGTTGAGCCGTAGGATATTACTGTAATGTCTTTTCCCTCCTTCAATATCTCAGCTTTGCCAAGTTGTACCGTAAACTCGCCAACATTAGCCGGCAGCTGTTCTTTTAAGCGGTAGCCATTTAAACACTCAATAACAAGTGCAGGTTCATCACCCCTGAGCAGCACATTGTACATACCTGCTGCTTGTGTCATGTCACGCGGAACACAGATGTGCAGGCCGCGCATTGAATTTAAGATCAATCCCAATGGAGAACCGGAGTGCCATATTCCTTCTAACCGATGGCCGCGGGTGCGTACAATCAGCGGAGCTTTTTGGCCTCCCTTGGTACGATAACTCAAACTGGCCAGGTCATCGCTTAAAACATTTATAGAATATAGCAGATAATCAAGGTACTGGATTTCGGCTATCGGCCTTAACCCGCGCATAGCAAGGCCCATACCCTGCCCTATTATAGTAGCTTCGCGGATGCCGGTGTCTGTCACGCGTAAATCACCGTATTTATTTTGCAATCCGGCAAATCCCTGATTTACATCGCCAATAGAGCCAACATCTTCACCAAAGGCAACTATACTTTTATCCCGATCAAAATTGGCATCAAAACAGGCATTTAATATCTCGCGCCCATCAATAAATTTCGAATCCTCATAATACCTGGCGGGTACATAATCAACTTTTAAAGGTGACTCGTTAGTTTCGCCAAACAGTTTGGAATTATAACGCTCTGTATTTTTTTCAAACTCATCATTGAGCCAATTAATCAGTTCCTGCTTTTCATCAACTTGATCTTTCACAGTGAGGCGCAATGTTTTGCGGATGGCCGCTACTACATCTTTCCTGCCCGGGTCAACACATTCGCGCAAATTTGCTGCAATAGCCAGTAGTTTTTCCTGTGCCGGTACGTACTGTGCCAGCTTCTCTATCAGCCGGGCTCCTTCATTTAATTCATGACGGATCTCATTACCCAGCTCATTCCATACCTGGCGCTGGCAATCACGTACGTATTTTTTAGCGGTTGCTTCCAGTTCATCCATTTCTGGTTCTGTAGCAATAGCTGATGCAATTATCCATTTACGCATTTGCAGCAGGCAATCGTGCTCATCCTCCCAGGCAAGACGGTCTTTTGATTTATAGCGCTCATGAGATCCTGAAGTGGAATGGCCCTGGGGCTGGGTCATTTCAATAACGTGTATTAAAACCGGCACATGTTCTTCCCGGCACAAGGCAATTGCTTTTTCGTAGGTTTCGCAAAGGGCTACATAGTCCCAGCCGCGTACCTTAAATATTTCATAACCATTGGTACCTTTTTCCCGCTGAAAACCTTTTAATATTTCCGAAATATCTTCCTTGGTTGTTTGCAGCTTGGCCGGAACGGAGATCGCATAGGCATCATCCCATACAGAAATAGCCATGGGTACCTGCAGTACCCCCGCAGCATTAAAGGCTTCAAAAAACAACCCTTCGGATGTGGAGCCATTGCCAATGGTACCGAACGCCACCTCGTTGCCATTTACAGAAAATTTATCAAGGTATTCAAGTTCTTTGTTTTGCCGGTATAGTTTGGAAGCATAAGCGAGGCCCAATAAGCGGGGCATGTGCCCCCCTGTAGTTGAAATATCCGCCGCGCAGTTCATGGTCTCAGTTTGGTTTACCCAGCTGCCATCGGCATTTAAAAACCGGGTAGCGTAATGGCAGTTCATCTGCCTGCCTGCAGAGGCGGGATCTTTTTCTATATCGGGGTAGGCATATAGCTGGGCAAAAAATTCAAATAAATTGCTCATACCCGTAGCAAACATAAAAGTTTGATCGCGGTAATATCCTGCACGCCAATCGCCTTTGCGAAATGCTTTGGCCATAGCCAATTGCGCAACTTCCTTGCCATCGCCAAATATGCCAAACTTAGCCTTACCCGTAAGGACTTCCCTGCGACCAATCAAACTCGCCTGACGGCTTTCGAAACCAATGCGGTAATCATTGATAACAAGGTTCTTAAAATCATCAAAACTGAGCTCGGCAGAATTTATCATACCAGCAGCGTTCATTGCAGTTTCGGGCATATAAAATTTTGTTTAGGCGGTAAAATTAAAAAATTCTATTTTGTAATTGGTAATAATACTGAATAAACATGCACTTTATATAATTGTTTAATTATTACACTAAACCTTTTATATTTGTATTAATCAAACACAGAATATGAAAAAGATTTTAATACTATGCGCAGTAATTTTAGGATTCGCTTTTACCGCATCGGCACAAGATAGCGAAAAAGCTGAATTTAAATTCAACGAAGAAAAACACGATTTTGGCAAAATTCCTCAGGGTACTCCGGTTACCACTATTTTTACCTTCACCAACATTGGTAAAGAGCCGCTTATTTTAACAGAAGTAAGGCCAACATGCGGCTGTACCATTGCCGATTATACCAAAACACCTGTAAAAAGCGGCGATAGCGGAACTATAAAAATCACTTATAATGCAGCAGTGGCAGCCCCGTTTAATAAAACGATTGTGGTTACCTCAAATGCCAAAACCCCTCAAAAATATTTAAATATTGTGGGTGAGGTTGTAGCGAAGGCACCGAGCAGCAGATAAGTCAGCCCCTCTAAATCTCCCCCGGTTGGGGAGACTTTTAAAATATTTCGAAAGACATGATTATTCGTGTCTTTTTTTGTTTTAGCCGGCTTGGCACCCGACTTTGCCAAAGTAACGATCCCCTTACTTTCAGACTTTCCCCTCTTTCAGACTTCCGCACTCCCTTAAAATTATTAATTTTGCATCATGCCAAAAATTTCACACAAAGGGCAGCAAATGCCTGCCTCGCCTATACGTAAATTAACACCTTATGCTGATAAGGCTAAACTGGACGGTAAAAAGATTTACCATTTAAACATTGGTCAGCCGGATATTGAAACGCCGGCAGGGATGCTGAATGCCATAAAAAATATTGATTTTAAAGTTTGGGCGTATACAGCCTCGGAAGGGACATTA
>JAQNCM010000384.1 GCA_029237615.1 Mucilaginibacter sp. | reverse complement strand
TAACTGCCGTATCAAAGTCTAAACTTACAAAATGCCTAATCAAAAACATGTCATCGCAAAACACTTATGCGGTGTAATCAATAAAATCATATGTTATTTTTGAAACTTTTCAGGGAAAGCTTTTTATTTGCTTATGACGCGTTGAGGCAAAATAAATTACGCACTTTTCTTTCTTTGCTTGGGGTAACCATCGGGATATTTACCATTATATCAGTTTTTTCTGCTGTTGATACTTTGCGCAATAATCTTCAAAAAAGCGTAAATAAATTGGGTAGTAACAGTATTTATGTACAAAAATGGCCATGGGGGGGAGGGGGCGAATACCCGTGGTGGAAATATATGCAACGTCCGGTCCCTAAATTAAAGGACTTTGACGAATTACAAAAGCGCAGTCAAACAGCCATGGCTATTTCATACGAAATAGGGATTGCCAACCGTATTGTTAAATATAAAAGTAATACGGTACAAGGTGCTTCGATTGATGCCGCCTCGCAAGACCACGACAAAACCTGGAACTTTGATTTTGAAGATGGACGGTATTTTACCGGCCTGGAATCACGCGCGGGCAGCCCGGTTACTGTAATAGGTTATGACATTGCCCAAAACTTATTCCCTTATGGAGGTGCTGTTGGAAAGCAATTAAAAATTATGGGCAGGTACGTTACCGTGATAGGTGTATTTAAGAAAGAAGGAAAAGACATCTTAGGCATATCAAACGATAACGAAATTTTATTGCCCTTAAATTTTGCCAAAAACATTGTCGATATACAAAACGAAAATTACAATCCTCAAATTGTTGTAAGAGGAAAGGCCGGACTATCAGATGTTGAGGTAGAAAGTGAATTGCGCGGTTTAATGCGCTCTATCCGCCGGTTAAGGCCGGGCCAGGACGATAACTTTGCTTTAAATAAAACCAGTATCCTGTCCGATCAGTTGAGCGTCGTTTTTGGCGTGTTAAATGTAGCAGGTATCATCATAGGTGGTTTTTCTATCCTGGTTGGAGGCTTCGGTATTGCCAATATTATGTTTGTTTCTGTAAAAGAACGTACCAATATTATCGGCATCCAAAAATCACTTGGCGCCAAAAGCTATTTTATTTTATTGCAATTTTTGATTGAATCAATCATTCTTTGTTTAATGGGAGGGATAATAGGACTCGGGATGGTTTACGGCGGAACTTTTATTGTTAAAGCTCTTGTCGATATACAGGTAGTACTGGATACTAAAAATATTATTGTGGGTATAGGTACATCTGTGAGTATTGGTGTTATATCAGGAATAATCCCGGCCTACTTTGCTGCGAGGCTTGATCCTGTTGAGGCAATACGCTCTAATTGAGGCTAAAGCAGAAAGACTAAAAACAAACCAAAAGCTTTTAACTTAGTGTTAATATTCTGCCTTCAGCTTTTCCCTTTCAGCTGTCAGTGCAGCTTCAAACGGAATATAATGTTTGGCTACTTTTTCAAATAATACCTGCGGAACGAACGGCTTGGTCAGATAGTCACACATGCCGGCTGAGAAAGCCTTGGTATGGGTTTCGGGCATAGCATCAGCAGTAAGCGCTATTACGGGTATGTGAGGATGTGTTTTCCTGATGATCCTTGTAGCCTCAAAACCATCCATGCCGGGCATTTGAAGGTCCATTATGATCAGGTCGTAATTATTGTTTTTGACCATCTCGATAGCAAGCGCACCGCTTATGGCTTCGTCAGCTTCAACCTGCCATTTTTTTAGAAATTTTGATGCGATCAATAAATTCATTTTATTATCGTCAACCAAAAGTATACGCATGCCCGAAAGATCTGCAGATAAATTAGCCGTAAAAGCGGGGCTTAATGCGTAATTTTCTTTTTTCTGTTCATGTGCGGCGATGTTAAACGAAATAGAGAAAGTAAATTCGGTTCCCTTTCCGGGTTCACTTACAACGTGAATATTGCTTTTATGAAGCTCAATAAGCCGCTTTGTTATAGCAAGGCCCAGGCCAGTACCCCCGTAATTGTTATCTGATGTTTGTGTTTCCTGCTCAAATGGGTCAAATATTATTGACAGATTTTTGGCTGCGATGCCAATTCCGGTATCAGCAACTGTAAATTTAACGGTAACCTTGCTATTGTCACTTTTTTCTTTGTCAAGCTTAATAGTTACTTTACCGGTGTGCGTAAATTTAATTGCGTTGCTTAAAAGATTGTTTAATATTTGTCCAAGTCTTATCTGGTCGCCAATCAAATATCCTGGTATGGAATCATCAATGTCCAATTCTATATTTAAATCTTTTTCTGATGCTTTGGCATAAAATGACTGTTTGATCTTTTGAATAAGATGATAAATATTAAAAGGTATCTTATTAAGTTCGAGTTTGCCTGCCTCTATTTTGTTGTAATCTAAAATATCGTTTATGATAGCGAGCAGGTTCTCTCCCGAAAATTTCAGGGTGTTCAGGTATTCTAACTGATCGGGTTTTGGGTCTTCACTCAATAATAAATTGGTGGTACCAATAACCGCATTCATAGGCGTCCTTATCTCATGGCTCATGATCGATAAAAATTCCGACTTAAAGTGCGACGATTTCTCGGCCTGTTCCTTAGCAGAAATTAACTCCTGTGTTTTCTTTTGACGTTCCGTTATGTCTTCACCAATTCCCGTAACTTCTTTAATGCTTCCATTTTCATCATAACTTATTGTGTTTTGCCAGCTGATGATTCGTTGCCCGCCGTTGCGGCATATAACCGGATTAGTAAACTGAGCTTCGAAAGTATCATTTACAAACCAATCGGTTAACAAGCCCCTGAAATTTTCAGGTAAAAAGTCCAGCCAGTTCAACCCCAAAATTTCGTCTTGCGCATACCCAAGCAATTTGGCCATACATTCGTTGCAAAAAATAACAGTCCCATTTTTATTAACTGAAATAGCCGGTAATTTAATGGTCTCTAACACCAGCTTGTATTTATTTTCGGTTCTCTCGAAGTCTATTTCGGCTTGCTTTCGTTCAGTAACATCCTGTATCGTACCAATAATTTTTCGTACCGTACCGTCGTCGCGCCTTATTAGTTTCCCAACTATTATACTTAAATATTTAATGTTTCCCTTTTGTGTAATAATCCGGTATTCGTAACACGTATGGGTGATATTCGAAATGTCTTTTAAACGTTGTTTTAAAATATGCCTGTCATTAGGATGGGCATACTTTATTAATAGCTTAACAAAATTATTTTCGTTGGATGGTTTTTGCTCAATTTCAAAAATGTTATTAATTTCTTCTGACCATGAGAGCTTATTTAAAATGACATCCCATTTCCAATTGCCAATTTTTGCAATAACCTGGGCTTCCAATAATTCCCTTTGACTCACTTTTATAATTTTCTCTGATAATTTTGTTTCAGTGATATCCTGTAAAACTCCGAAAACGCGTTTAGGATTACCCTCATCATCAGTGATCACATCTCCTTTTAAAATTCTAAAATATTTTAAATTACCATTGGGCGTAATTAATTTATGCTCATGTTGCTTTGAATCGTCTTTGTGGATATTTGAAAAATACCTGAAAGCCGCCAGACGGTTGTTGGGATGTATAAGACTAAAAAAATAATCAAATTTGCTTATATCATCCGGGGCGCTGTCAATTTCTAAAATGTTGTATAAATTGTCAGACAAGTATACTTCCTCAGTTTTATAATCATACCACCAGTTACCAGTTATGGC
>JAQNCM010000379.1 GCA_029237615.1 Mucilaginibacter sp. | reverse complement strand
CCGGAGTTAAAGCAGAACACATTGCAGCCGTTGTCCAGTTTTTGATGGGCAGGCTTTATCAGGTTTATATGATCAATAGCTCTGAATTCCGGAGCATTTTTTCTTTTTAATGTCATTGTTATTTTATAAGCTTATGCAGCTTTTTCGGCCAGGTAAATAAGTGTTGTTGAATTGTCTTTTCTGAATAATTGGTTAGCCAGCTCTTTGATCCCTGCAGCGGTGACAGCAAGGAATTTCTCTGTTTCATGATTGATCAGGTCGGCGTCACCAAGCAGTTCAAACGATGCAAGGTTCATTGCCTTATCCAGCAGCGCCATTTCAGAAAATATTGCAGTCGATTCTATCTTATTCTGCACCTTGGTCAGTTCATCTGCGGGGACTTCCTCCTTTTTTATTTTTTCCAACTCTTCCCAAATAGCGGCTTCGGCCATTTCGATACTTACGTGTTCTAATGGCTTACCTTCAAATACAAACATTCCTTTATCAAGACTACCGGTCATATAAGCATGTACTTCGCTGAACAATTGTTTTTCTTTAACCAAAGTACGATATAAACGAGATGAGTTGCCACGGGAAAGAATGTCAGATATTAACTCAGCAGTATAAAAAGATTCATCCAGCCTTGCTCCCATCTGGAAAGCGATATAAACGTCGTTTAACGGCACTTTTGCAGTCACCGTTTCGCGGCGTTCCTCTTGCTGTTCCGGCTCTTGTGGTAAATTACGTTGATATTTTTCGCCGGCCGGTATTGGTCCAAACCATTTTTCGGCCAATTGTTTAACATCTTCCATTTTTACATCTCCCCCAACAACCATGATGGCGTTTTGCGGGTTGTAATGTTTTTTAAAGAATGCTTTTACATCCTCAATCTTCGCATCTTCAATATGTTTGAGCTCCTTACCAATGGTTGCCCACTGGTAGGGATGCTTTTTGTATACAAGTGGGCGCAGCCGCAGCCAAACGTCCCCATAAGGCTGGTTTAAATAGCGTTGTTTAAATTCTTCGATCACCACATTCCGCTGTACTTCCAGGCTTTTTTTACTAAAGGCAAGGCTTAACATCCGGTCGCTTTCCAGCCAAAAGGCAGTTTCGATATTTGCTGAAGGCAATGTGATATAGTAATTAGTAAGGTCGTTGCTGGTAAAAGCGTTATTTTCTCCTCCCACGCGCTGCAAGGGCTGATCATAATCAGGGATGTTTATAGAACCTCCAAACATCAGATGCTCAAATAAATGGGCAAAACCTGTTTGATCAGGATCTTCATCACGTGCGCCTACATCATATAAAATATTAAGCACCGCCATGGGTGTGGTGTGGTCTTCGTGCACAATAACCCTAAGGCCATTGCTTAATGTAAAACGATTAAATTTAACCATGTATAATTTTATATTAACGGATAGCAAAGGTAGAATTTTTGTTGAAAGGGTGAATAATTTGAAAACGGAGAATAATTTGAAAATTTGGTGATTTAAAAATGCATTTTGTAATTTGGGTGGGATTTAACATTTCAAATCAGCAAATCTTTAAATTAAAGTGGATGATCTTTTAAAGCAGCTATCAAGCACCATCGGTAAAACGAAGGTACTGGAGCTTAGCAGGATATTAAAGGAGCAGCAGTTTGCTTTACGCGATCTGATTGACCTTACTTTTTATGCGGATAAGGATATTGCTTTCAGGGCTGCATGGATACTGGAAAATATTTTTTTGCAGGATCTGTTCCTTTATGAAAATGACCTTGAATACGTGGTATCCCGCATTAAGGATGTTAAATATGCAAGCTGCCAGCGGCATTATGCTAAAATTCTGATGCACATAACCGATACCAAAACGCTGCCCGTTATCAAAGAAAAGCTACAGGGTTTGGATTTAGAACCCGCCGTTGAACAATGCTTCGACTGGATGATTGACCCCAAAGTTAAAATAGCGGTAAAATGTTTTGCCGCCGACGCCCTATTCAACCTGCGGTGCCGTTACCCATGGATACGGGAAGAACTTGCCAACCAGGTGCAGTTTTTAATGCGTAATGGCACTGCGGCCATCCAATCACGGGGTAGAAAGTTATTGGCGATGCTTTAGATTACCACCACGTCATTGAAAGGCATACTTATCATGCGCAGAAGATTCTTCACTGCGTTGAATGACAAGGGAGTTGCCTTTTCTTTTTGTCATCCAGAGCGAGAGCGAAGGATCTTATTCAGCATAAAGATTATGCGGTATACTTACCAAATGAAGGAGATTCTTCACTGCGTTCTGAATGACAAATAGGTTGTTTTTGTCTTGCCATCCAGAGCGAGAGCGAAGGATCTTATTTAGCATAAGGAAAATACGGTATACTTGTCAAGCGCAGAAGATTCTTCGCTGCGTTCTGAATGATAAATAGGTTGGTTGATCTGCCTGAAAACTTCAAACACAAAAGCGTCCGCTTGTTTTAGTGGTTGTATCACCTCTAAACAAACGGACGCTCATACGTTTATATTGATATATTATTTCGCTTCGGGCTTATCTCCTCTATGAAGATGATCGCTTACCTGGTCGTGGTTTAACTTGGCGGCAATTGCCGATGAGCTATTGTTGGCATAGGTGCCATAGGCGTTTACCAGTACGCCTTTTAAATTGTATTTTTTTGAAGTAACGGCATACACTATCGACATATCTGATGGGTTGCTGGGGCCTTCAAAACGATAAAACTCATCTATTTCAAAGTCATCAGCTGTCATCTGGATCTTTTTATCTTTATCATCAACCGTTTCGCCCTCCAAGCTAAGGTTTTCGGTATATCCTCTTTTCATTAAATCGTTAGTGGCTTCCACTAAATTATTATAATCTTTCATGGTCATTGCTGCTTAAATAATGCTTTACTTTTCATAACCATAAAACAGGATTGTTGTTTGAAAATTAGTTTTCCGGCGTCTTAACATTGGACAGCACTAACTATCAAACCTGCACTTTTAATGATCATTTAAAAACAGCATGGAGATAAATCTAACTTATTACTATCTTAGTCTACACCAATCTAAAACCCACTATTATGAAGCCCGGAATCTTATCACTCACGCTGGCATTTATTACATGTATCCAAATAAGTGTATCGGCACAATCAAACCAAAAAGAAATAAGCGAAAAAATACAACAGGTAGAGAACAACCTGTTCCCTAACATACATACGCAAAGCGACACTCCAAAAACCATAGCGCAACGAATGGCCTATTATAAAGTACATGGCGTTAGCGTTGCTGTTATTCATAACTACAAACTTGAATGGGCAAAAGGTTACGGCTGGGCCGACGACAGCCTGAAAAGATCGGTAACGGCAAACACCCTTTTCCAGGCAGGATCGGTCAGTAAATCTTTAAATGCCGTTGGCGTACTTAAATTGGTGCAGAATAAAAAGTTAAACCTTTATACGGATATCAACAACTACCTTACGAGCTGGAAATTCCCTTATGATTCTTTGTCGAAAGGCAAAAAGATCAGTATTGCGAACCTGCTGAGCCATACGGCCGGTTTAACGGTACACGGCTTCCCTGGGTATGCACATGGCGAGGCTATTCCTACCGTTGTGGAGGTGCTTAACGGACAAAAGCCGGCCAATACCCCCAAAGTGCGTTCCATGTACCCATCGGGTTTAAAATATGAATATTCGGGCGGAGGCACCACTATCTCGCAGCTGATTGTGTTGGATATAACTCATCAGCCTTATGATAAATACATGTACGAACAGGTACTTAAACCAATGGGAATGACCAGCAGCACCTATACCCAGCCTCCAGTTGTCATAAAACCTGTATTGCTGGCTACCGGTTACTATGATAATGGCAAACAGATTCCGGGGAAATTCCAAATTTATCCCGAACAGGCCGCAGCAGGATTATGGACCAACCCTACCGATCTTTCCAAATACGTAATCGAAACACAATTAGCTTACCAGGGCAAATCAAAAAAAGTACTTGGTCAGCAAATGACCCGGCTAAGGCTTACCCCCTATATTGACAAAAGTGCTGCTTTCGGGGTTTTTATAGATAGTTTGGACGGCGCTAAATATTTTCAACACCAGGGCTCTGACCAGGGTTTTCAAACACAGTATTATGGGAGCTTTGAGGGCGGTAACGGCGTGGTAGTGATGGTAAACTCAGATAATGGCGCTATTATGTACGAGATAATAAACAGTGTTGCCAATGTTTACGGGTTTAAAGGATTAAACCGCTCGAAGTTAAAAAAGACGGTAATGGTTGCTGACAGTATTTTGCAAAGCTATACCGGCGAATATGAGCTTCAACCAAAAGTTACCTTAACTGTTACCCGTGAAGGAAACCAGTTATTCGGAAAAGCCGGTAAGCAGGATAAGGCATCTTTATTCCCTGAGACTCAAAACAAATTCTTTGTAAAGGTTGCCGACATTGAAATTGAATTTATAAAAGATGGCACGGGCAAAATAAGTAAAGCTATACTTTATGAGCACGGCGCACATGAGCTTAAAAAGATCAAATAAACCGGAAATAACTAACTTAGTAATGTAAACATTTTAAATTTCGGCAATACCTAATTTCGCTACAAAACAACAAAAGCCTCCGTCAAACGCCGGAAGCTTTCGTTAATATATAATGAAGTTAATTATTGGATAACAGAATAGTTGACTGGGTTGCTGATCAAGATAATTGATCAGCCATTAATGCACTGCTGCTTCAGCATCATGCTCATTCACAAAAACAAAGTTGTTATCAAACATATCCAGCTTTATTTTGCTGTCTTTATCAACCTTGCCGGCTAGTATTTGTTTGGATAGCTCGTTCAGTATCTTTTTCTGTATTACACGTTTTAAAGGCCTTGCACCATATTGCGGATCGTACCCTAATTGTGCCAGCCAATCCAAAGCTTCTTCCGATGCTTCAATGGTGATACCCATTTCGGCCAGGGTTGCCTGTACATGCTTAAACTGCAGTTTTACAATTTCGGTAATTTCATCGCGACCCAGCGGGGTGAACATAATGATCTCGTCTATTCTGTTCAAAAATTCCGGGCGGATGGTTTTCCGTAACAGTTCAAACAACTGGTTCTTGGTTTTGGCCATCACTTCTTCTTTTTCGAATTCATTATAATCCTGGAAGTTTTCCTGGATGATATTGGAACCGATGTTAGAGGTCATGATGATGATGGTATTTTTAAAGTTCACCACCCGGCCCTTGTTATCTGTTAAGCGGCCATCATCCAAAACCTGCAGCAATATGTTAAACACATCCGGATGGGCTTTTTCAATCTCATCCAGCAGTACCACGCTGTAAGGTTTACGACGAACGGCTTCTGTTAGTTGTCCGCCCTCATCATATCCTACATAGCCCGGAGGCGCACCAATCAACCTTGAAACGGAATGACGTTCCTGGTATTCCGACATATCAATTCGCACCAGCGCGGCTTCATCGTTAAATAAATATTCAGCCAGTGCTTTGGCAAGCTCGGTTTTACCCACGCCTGTTGTTCCTAAAAAGATAAACGAACCAATAGGTTTGCGTTTATCCTGTAACCCTGCACGACTGCGGCGTATAGCATCGCTGATCGCCTCAATGGCTTCCTCCTGCCCTGCTACACGCTTATGCAACTCATCTTCCAGGTGCAGCAGCTTTTCGCGTTCGCTCTGTATCATTTTGGAAACCGGAATGCCTGTCCACCTGGAAACTACGCCGGCAATATCCTCGGCGGTAACTTCTTCCTTCAGCATTCGGCTGTCACTCTGATTTTCCAACAGCGCTGCTTTCAATTCTTCTACTTCCTTTTGGGCAGCCACGATGGTGCCATAGCGTAATTCGGCTACTTTACCATAATCGCCGGCGCGTTCAGCCTGTTCAGCTTCCAGTTTATAATTTTCAATTTGCTCAACTTTCAGATTTATACCGTCAACAAGGTCTTTTTCACCCTGCCATTTGGCATGCAGCGAATCTCTATCGGCAGATAAATTGGCGATCTCTTCGCTCAGCTCCTGTACCTTTTTAGTGTCCTTTTCGCGTTTTATCGCTTCGCGCTCAATTTCCAGTTGCATTATGCGGCGGTTAAGCTCATCAACGGCTTCGGGAACAGAATCCATTTCCAACCGCAGTTTAGAAGCGGCCTCGTCCATCAGGTCAATCGCCTTATCCGGTAAAAACCTGTCTGATATGTAACGTTGCGACATCTCAACGGCAGCAATAATAGCTTCGTCCTTTATCCGCACCTTGTGGTGGGTTTCATAACGCTCCTTCAATCCGCGCAAAATCGAAATGGCATCGGCAGCATCAGGTTCGTCCACCAGCACCATCTGGAAACGGCGTTCCAGGGCTTTGTCTTTTTCAACGTATTTCTGATACTCGTTTAAGGTAGTTGCTCCAATAGCCCTCAACTCGCCGCGCGCAAGGGCCGGCTTTAATATATTGGCAGCGTCCATGGCGCCTTCGCCACCGCCTGCACCAACAAGGGTATGTATCTCATCAATAAACAGGATGATCTCACCGTCGGCCTGGGTTACTTCTTTTATCACCGCTTTTAACCGCTCTTCAAACTCACCTTTATATTTGGCGCCGGCTATCAACGCGCCCATATCCAGTGAATAAACTGTTTTGGTTTTAAGGCTTTCCGGAATATCGCCTTTTATAATACGAAAGGCAATCCCTTCGGCAATAGCGGTTTTACCCACACCCGGTTCACCCACCAGTATCGGGTTATTTTTGGTACGACGGGATAATATCTGTATTACTCGCCTGATCTCTTCATCGCGGCCTATCACCGGGTCGAGCTTGCCTGATTCGGCATACTCATTCAGATTGCGGGCATATTTATTTAAAGCATTATAAGTCGCTTCTGCATTTTGGTCGGTAACTTTATTATCGCCCCTTAAACTGGCTATTGCCTTTTTAAGGTCTTTTTCGTTTACGCCATAATCCTTTAAGGCGGTGCTGGTTTTATCGTTTACAGATAAGATTCCCAGCAAAATATGCTCAACCGATACAAATTCATCCTTAAACTCCTTTAAATAAGCGGTCGCTTTTTGCAAAGCAGAATTTGAGTTGGATGATAAGTACACATTGCTGCCGCTAACCTTTGGAAACGAATTGATCTGCTCATCAAGCGTTTCGTTTAAACGGTTAAGATTAACGTTTAATTTTTTGAGTAAATAAGTGATAACATTCTCATCAACCAGTAATAAGCCCTTAAGCAGGTGTGCCGTTTCAATAGCCTGCTGCTGATTGCCGGTTGCAATTTCGGAAGCCTTTTGTACAGCTTCCTGTGCTTTTATAGTAAAATTGTTAAAATTCATGATGTGGTTGTTTGATTATCGTCGTCTGAATCAGAAATTACGGAATTAAAGAATTTTCAGAATGAATGAGCAAATACAGCTGAATTATTCAATAAACTAATCAATCTGATCCAACATACTACTCAAATCACCTGCCATACCATTAAACATGCTAAATTGTCGTTATCAACTAAAATAAAAGGTTATTTTGGCATATATACTCTTACTAAAAACTATGGCTATTGACAATGGTTATGGACTTACCGGCTAACTCATATTATTCTTGAAAAACGCAAGCGTTAAAGCCCAGGCTTCTTTGGCCGCCTTTTCATTATAAGCAGGCCGTTCATCACAAAAGAAAGCGTGGTCAGCATAAGATATCTTGACATTTACATATTCTTTGCCCGCTCCATCCATCGCTTTAATAACAGCATCTATCTGATCCTGCCCGATGTGCTTATCTAATCCGCCCCAAAAAAATAAATGCCTGCCGCTTACGTCTTTTGCCTTATCAGCAATGGAAGCTGTATTACCGCCATAATAACTTGCAGCGGCCTTTAGGGGCAGCACAGCATTAGCCAGGAATGAAACCCGGCCCCCCATGCAGTAACCAACGCTAAAGATATTTTCGGGATTTACCAGTTCATTTTGTCTAAGCCAATGCCAGGCAGCTTTCAAATCTGCGGACGTACCCTCGTCGGTCATGGCTCGCATATGGGGCATTACCTCATTAAAATTGGCATAATTGCCTTCAAAATATGGCGGTGCGGTACGATGAAACAGCTCCGGAGCCATCACAATATATCCTTGTGCAGCAAACCTGTCGGCCACATCCCGTATATGGTGATTTACACCGTAGGCTTCCTGTAATAAAATCAATCCTGGTGCATTGCGGCCAACTGCATCTTCAGGAAGCGTAATATAAGCTTCCATATCGGTACCATCAGCTATTTTAAGACCTACGTATTTTTCCATGGTGAACTTTAAACATCGGAATTTAGGATTGGTTTACGATATTTAAAAAGATATTACCAAGTTCCGCATGGGGTTAAAATGTTAAGCCAAGGTCACAATCCTGTTAATTATCGATTTCACAAAACTAAATAAAATGGCATTTTATACATTGCAAAAAAAACACAAAGAATATGGAGTATGTAAGATTTGGAAATACCGGAATGACCGTTTCAAAGATATGCCTTGGAACGATGACCTACGGCGAACCTGACCAAAGATGGCCCTGGGCATTAAATGAAGAGCAAAGCCGCCCTTTTATAAAAAAAGCACTGGAACTGGGTATTAATTTTTTTGATACGGCAGATGTTTATACCGGCGGAGCAAGCGAAAAGGTGGTTGGAAAAGCGCTGAATGATTTTGCAAAACGCGATGAGGTAGTTTTAGCTACCAAAGTATTTAACCCGATGGGCCCTGGACCGAATGACAAAGGACTATCGCGCAAACATATTATGAGCGCTATCGATGATAGTTTGAAGCGGCTCGGTACGGATTATGTGGACCTTTACCAAATACACCGCTGGGACTACAATACGCCGATTGAGGAAACAATGGAAGCGCTGCACGATGTGGTTAAAGCCGGAAAGGCACGTTACATCGGCGCATCATCTATGTACAGTTGGCAATTTGCACAGGCCTTGTACACTGCCGATCTTCATGGATGGACACGGTTTGTTTCTATGCAGCCGCATTATAACCTGGTTTACAGGGAAGAGGAAAGAGAAATGATGCCTTTTTGCCGGGATCAGAAGATTGCAGTGATACCATGGTCGCCATTGGCAAGAGGACTTTTAACCGGCAAAAGGTCGAAGGAACGAAATGAAACTGATCGTGCCAAAACCGATGCATTCGGTGCAAAATTGTATACCATGGATACCGATTT
>JAQNCM010000376.1 GCA_029237615.1 Mucilaginibacter sp. | reverse complement strand
GGCAATACCTTTTCTGTTTTGCATGATGATGCTATTAACATCACTGCCATAATAAGGAGTAATCGCGAATGCCTGGTTTTGTAAATCTTTCTCATGTAATAATTTTATCCTGTTAATAACCCGGGTTTTGTATAAGCGAAGGTGATTTTGCCACCTCAGTTTGCGGCAATGGCCACAGGTACATAGCCGTGCGGAAATTACGTTTACGTACATCAAAAATGGTGTAGGTTACTGCGTTACCATTACGGTCAATCTGCATCCCTTTTGTTTGAATATTGTCTGTCTGATCAGCAATTTTCCAGCGCCTTACGTCCCAAAAGCGATGTTCTTCAAAAGCAAGTTCTATGCGGCGCTCGTTTTGAATGGCTAAACGCATGCCATCCTGGCTTAAACCTGTTGGCAACTGGTACGGAACAAGGCCGGCCCGCTGGCGTATAGCTTCAACTGCCTGGTATACCTGCTGGGTGGGGCCTTCATATTCGTTTGCGGCTTCGGCATAGTTAAGCAACACTTCTGCATAGCGGATTAACGGCAGTACCCTGTCTGTAAGATGCTCAAAGTCTTGCGATACTGCGGTAGGTGATAACATTTTATTAGTGTAATAACCTGTTTTAGTACCCACATGCACAGCATCAGGCCCGGCACCTACCCCATTAAATGTACCCTGGTAAATATTAATAGCCGATGTACCCGGCGCTAAGCGGTTTTGCAATTGTGTCTGGTCATGAATTACTGTAAAATCTAACCGGGGATCGCGACGCAGGTAAGGATTTTGCGGATTGTAACCCGAAGTTGGATCAGTAATGGCTTTACCGTTACTCATCGGGAAGGCATCCACCAAACCCTGTAGCGGGAATGCACCGTGTGCTCCTGTACGTGATGGCGGATCAAACAGTGCCTCTAGATCCGAATTACCTGTTGGACGCATCAGTTGAAAAATATACTCGTTGTTATACCGTAAGGTAAACAGGTCGCGAAAACCTATCCCCGGTGTACTGTTATCTAAATTTAAACTGTAAGCACTTTTGCTGATCACCACGAGCGCGGCATCTTCGGCGGCCTTCCATCTTTCTTTACTATAAGACGTATAACCCACCAACGCATCATTCTTTGTACCTTTTATCGGCGCCAGATTAAACAACGGGCTGGCAGCATACAATAAAACGCGGGCCTTTAATGCCATACAGGCACCCTGGGAAGCCCGGCCATAATTGACGCCGGATTGCGTAAATGGCAGATCCTGAGCGGCAGCATCACACTCGGAAACAATGTAGTTTATACATTCCTGGTACGTATTTCGGATGGCTGGTATATTATCGGTATACGTATAAATACTATCGCCAACCAGGTGTACACCGCCATAATGTTTTACCAGCTGGGCGTAATACCAGGCACGCAGAAAACGGCCCTCAGCCTTCATTTGGGTTTTTACAAAAGCGTTTATAGGTGCCTTAGGCAGATTTGTTAACAACTGGTTAACCGACCTGATGTTAGTGTATGATATTTTATAGGCGTCGTCTGTTACTACTGCGCCGTTAATGGTACCAGTTTCCCAGGCTAAGGCTGTGGAACCACCGGAGTCGTAAACTTCGGCCTCGTCTGACGAGGCGTCAATACCGCCATTCGAATTAAGTATAGGCCCATAAGTAAACCTGCTGGCTGATGCGCTAAAACCTACGTTGCTGTAAATATTTGATAAGAACGCTACGGTGTTGGCACTATCGGCAAAAACGGTGGCCCCGTTTAAATTTGATGTTTGCGTTTGCCCTAAGAAGCCGTCCTTTTTGCACGACGCCAAAAAACACAATATAATTAAGGATGAACACGCAACTACCTGAAAGTAAATTTTCCTCATATAATAGGTTTATAGAATAAACACACTTAATTTAAAGCACAATTTTACTTGATAACTCAAAAAATCGTTTTAGCAATCATTTGAAATTTGCAACATATAATTTGCGCGACTGAAATATTAATAATTGGTTTATAAAACTGATGTTTATATGATGCTAATATAGATCATAAAAACGATTTAGCAAATTATTTTTTGTTTTTTTTTATAATTTTAAAAATCGCGATTGACGACTAAGATATTTACCAAATTGATAAATTTAAAAACGTTAAAACAACGTCATCAACAAATACCTGCGTTATGAATGCCCGTTTTTAAAGTACCTGCTAAAAAACAATACCTGGTAATTTATAGAGTTGCCCCAATACTCCCAGGAATGGCCGCCGGGCCTTATTGTATAGTCATGCGGAATTTTGCGCTCCAGTAAATTCTGGTGAAGTTCCTGATTTGACGCGTACATCATATCGTCATAACCGCAATCAAAAGTGATAGCAAGGGCGTTTGGTTTTAGCAAATAAAGCATATTAACCACACTGTTCTGCTCCCACCTTTCAGGATGTTCACTGTATTTACCCAATACCTGTTCTATACCAAAACTATCGGGAAACTGCCTGATATCTACCACACCACTCATACTGCCCGCAGCGCCGAAAACATCCTGGTGTTTAAAGGCTAAAAATAATGCTCCGTGCCCGCCCATGCTAAGGCCTGTAATTGCCCTGTGTTTTTTATCAGGCATCGTAGCATAATGTTTATCTATATAATTTACCAATTCAACGGCAACAAAGGTTTCATACTTCCATTCACTGTTCGTCGGGCTGTCAAAATACCATCCAGCAAAGTTACCATCGGGGCAAACAATAATTACATGGTAGGTATCGGCCAGATCCGCAATTGCAGGCACTTTTTTTATCCAATCGCTGTAGTTGCCGCTATAGCCATGAAGCAGGTATATCACCGGGAACCTTTTACTGGCGGCATAATCAGCAGGTTTCACCACAATCGCTTTAATATCTTTGTGCATCACAGCGCTGTGGGTAAGTGCAGTATCTACAGTAGCCGCGTTTGTTTTGCTGTATAAACAAACATAAAACAACACAAGTGCAATAAATTTCCTGGTATTCATTTTTTTAACAAATCGTTTATTATTTATTGATTGCCACTATCCCAATGCGGTGTGTTTGTGGCTTGTTAATGGCATATATCTGATCTGTTAACACATTCATTTCTTTTTGCCAGGCATCGCGCAGGCTCTTGTAACGGGCACGTGTATAATTATCTTTATTACCGTTAACAAAAATGTCTTTCATTGCATATTTTTTTACACTGTCCATAGCCGCGTTGCTGTCTTTATACAATAGGTTCTTGCCTTTTAAGAAATCATATTCCATCCAGATATACATGCGCAGGCGACGCTCAATTTCCCACCGCTCTTCGTTTAGTTCGCGAATCTGAATGGCCTGCTGATACTGTGGCGTGTTGGTAATTTCAGCCATGTTAACCCCATTGGCAAATTGCCCGGCCGACCAGCTACCCATGTTTTCGCCATCTATCAATAGGCTATAATCACCGCTTTTTAACTCTTTAACTGTTAATACTTCCTGGTTAAATTCTTTATTAAATGGTATCACCTTAAGTGCATCCGATTGCTTTTTGTGGTTACCCCAGCTACGCGGAATGGTATCCAGCGGGTATGGCAATGAGTTAGCCAGGTAGCTGAATGACAGTGCATTTGATGTACCGGCAACACCGCTTATTTTGCAGTTAATAGCTTTGGCTACACTTTTACTGGCAGCATTAATGCCAATATCTGCTACCGCTCTGTTATCCATACCCTGTGCTTTAAGGAAAATGGAAGCCATTACCAGGTGCCCGTCGTTATCCGGATGTACCCTGTCG
>JAQNCM010000472.1 GCA_029237615.1 Mucilaginibacter sp. | reverse complement strand
TTGAGCTCTAAATCCATAGGTCCTCGCGCGGCTTTCCATACCGGTCCGCAAGCGTCATGCCAGCGCCCCGATCGACGCGCCGAGGGCTGTTGCAGCCGCAAAAGCCTGCGGCGCAGGCGATGCGGGGCTTCTTCATCCGGAGGGAGTCGAGCGCGCGTGTTGGCGCGACCGACACGTGTTCGCGCCGAGAACATAGGCCAACGGCCGCGGTACAATTCGGGAGTCCTGCGTTGACCTGGCCCACGGGATCGTGAGTGTCCTGCCTAGCACTCCGTCTCTGGCGCCGGGTCGGTGGGTCGTCATCGCCCGGACACCCTGCTCACGCCTGCAGGTCCTGCAGCGTTGCCGATGCGGCCATGCGGAGCCCCAGCGAGGCGCGGTATCGGGGATCCCGGATCTGGTCGTGGAGGTTGTCGATGACCCCGAGCACGTGCGGCAGACCGATATGGCGCGCCCAATCGATCGGCCCCCTGGGATAGTTGACGCCGAACCGCATCGCGGAGTCGACGCCATCTTCGGTCGCGACCCCCTGCAGGACCGCCTCGAAGCCCTCGTTCGCCAGCATCGCCACGGTCCGCATCGCCACCAGTCCTGGCCAGTCGGGCAAGCGTGTCGCCATTCGCCCCTGGGCGGCCAGGGTCGCCACGAACCGGTCGATGACGGACCGGGGAACGTCGGGCGAGGCGGCGAAGCCCAGGCGCGTGGCGCCCTCGGCCGCCGACAGATCGTGGAAAATTGTCGGCGTCCCGCCGAGCGCCGCCTTGCCGGCCGTCCGCCCATCGGTCAGCGCGATCCGCACACCGTCGACGAGCCGATCGCCGCCGAGCGCGAATTCGTCGATGAGCGCCGCGTCGGCGCAAACCGGCTCGGTTGACGGCGCTTCGCCTGCAGCCCCCTCGGCATAGTCGTAGACGCCCCGCCCGCTCTTCTGGCCCAGCCGACCGGCGTCGACGAGCTCGCGCTGGGCGACTGAGGGCCGAAACCGCGGCTCCTGGTAGTAGGCGTCGAAGATCGACGTGCTCACCGCGTAGTTCACGTCGTGGCCGATGAGATCCATCAGGGCGAACGGACCCATCCGGAACCCCGCCCCCTCTGTCATCAATGCGTCGATCGTGGTGGGCGTCGCCACCTGCTCCTCGTAGAGGCGCAACGGCTCCGCATAGTAGGCGCGCGCGACGCGGTTGACGATGAAGCCGGGCGTCGATCGGGCGTGGACGGCGACCTTACCCCAGGCCTCGGCTGTCGCGAAAACGCGCTCGGCGATCACGGGCGCCGTCGCCACCCCGGAAACGATCTCGACCAGCTTCATGATCGGCGCGGGATTGAAGAAGTGCATGCCTACGATGCGCTCGGGTCGTTGGGCGCCGCGGGCGATCGCGGTGACCGAGATCGACGAGGTGTTGGTGGCCAGGATGGCCGCGGGCGTCACGATCGCCTCCAGGCGGCCGATCAGGTCGCGTTTGATCTCAAGGGCCTCCACGATGGCCTCGATGACCAGGGCGGCGCCAGACAGAGCTTCGAGCGTCTCGGCGACAACGATCCGCTCCAGCAGCGAGTCCGCGTCCTCGCGCGCCAAACGTCCACGGCCCACGAGCCCCTCCAGCCCGGCGCGGATCCGCGCCCGTCCCCGGGCCGCGGCGCCCTCGAGCGCGTCGAACATGAGGACGCGGTGACCGGCCGCGGCGGCCACCTGGGCGATCCCAGCCCCCATTGCGCCCGCGCCGACCACGCCCACGATCGAGTCGCGGCCCAGCCCCGCGGTCGCTGCCGCGTTGGTCATGCCGCGCCCAGTCGGAGCTTGGCGACGACGGCGCGCCGGGCGGGCCCATAACCCGGCAGCCCGGTCATGTCGTGGATCGCGCGGCACACGTCATAGTGCCGTGCGAGGCCTCCCCGTGTCACTCGCTCGACGGGGCCGTCGGGATAGCCGAGGCCGAGACGGCAGGTCTTGTCCATGTCCGCGGCGCTGGCGAGCCCCTCGTCGAGGAAGCGCAGCGCATCGTTGTACTTGGGCCGTACGAGCCGGTCGACGATCCGGCCGGGCTGGTCGGCGCAGACCACGGTCGTGAAGCCCGCGGCCGCGAAGATCGCCCGGGACGCGGCGAGCGCGGCCGCCGCTGTGTTCGGCTGGCGCACGAGCTCGATCAGCTGGGAAGGCGGATCGTCGCCGTTGCGGTAGCGCGCGAAGCCGACGACGTTCGAACCTTCCAGCCCGCTGTCCTCGCCGGTGTGCACGCCGAGGCATTCGGTATCGAGTTCAACGAGCACGGCAGTCTTGGTGGCGTCCGGGTCGTAGCCGCCGCCGAGATGGACGACGACCGTCGCGTCGCCGGCGCCCGCGTCGAGGAAGGCGTCGCCGTCGGGAAACGACCGGCTCCCGCCAGTCTTGACCACGCAGTAGCCCGGCGCCGCGCCGGACGGCTCCGGTGGGCTGTGGCTCAACAGCCCCCGGCCGGACTTGTTACCCAACCGCCCGGCCGCCACCAGCCGCCGCAGCAGCGGCGGGGCCGAGGCCCGACGGTCCAGGGTGATCGGATAGAAGGCTTCGCCAAGGCGCACCTGGGTGTCGAGCCCGATCAGATCGAGCAGCGTACACGGCCCCATCTTGTAGCCGAGCGCCGTGGTGATGGCGGTGTCGATGTCCTCGGCCGTGGTCAGCCCCGCCTCGATCGCCCGGATCACGTCGTTGTTGAAGGGCACCAGCAGCGCGTTCAGGATGAAGCCCGGCTTGTCCTGCGTCTCCACCGGCAGCTGACCAGCGGCC
>JAQNCM010000358.1 GCA_029237615.1 Mucilaginibacter sp. | reverse complement strand
TAATTTTAGCGGTGCGGAGAGCGGCCCGCAGTATGTTTTTACTGATGCGTCTTATGAAAGTTTAAAACAATCCATTAATAACGCTGAAAAAGATTTCACTGAAGCCGAAAAAATCCCTATTTCTTATGAGCAGGGCCACGAAAGCCTTCTATCAAACTGGTTTGTTCAGTGTGTCATAATGGCTGTAGTGCTTGTTGCAGTATGGTTGTTTATTATGCGCCGCATGTCTGGCGGTACAGGTGGCGGCCCGGGCGGGCAGATATTTAATATCGGCAAATCAAAGGCTACCTTATTCGATAAAGAAGCGCAGGTGTCGGTAACATTTAATGATGTTGCAGGGCTGGAAGAAGCGAAACAGGAAGTGATGGAAATTGTGGATTTTTTAAAGAATCCAAAAAAATATACCAACCTTGGAGGTAAAATCCCTAAAGGAGCACTATTGATCGGCGCACCTGGTACCGGTAAAACATTATTGGCCAAAGCTGTTGCAGGCGAGGCGCAGGTTCCTTTCTTTTCGCTTTCAGGATCAGACTTTGTGGAAATGTTTGTAGGCGTGGGCGCTTCACGTGTACGTGATTTGTTCCGCCAGGCGAAAGATAAAGCACCATGTATCATATTTATTGATGAAATTGATGCTATAGGCCGCGCCCGCGGTAAAAACAATATAGTAGGGGGTAATGATGAACGCGAGAACACATTGAACCAATTGCTGGTTGAAATGGATGGTTTTGGTACTGATTCGGGTATTATTATCCTGGCAGCCACTAACCGTCCGGATGTGCTGGATTCAGCTTTATTACGTCCCGGCCGTTTTGACAGGCAGGTATCAATTGATAAGCCCGACCTTATTGGCAGGGAGCAAATATTTAAAGTGCATCTTAAACCGGTTAAACTGGCCGAAGGAGTTGACGCTAAAAAACTATCAGCACAAACACCCGGATTTGCCGGAGCAGAAATTGCCAATGTTTGTAATGAGGCTGCTTTAATTGCAGCCCGTAAAAATAAAGAGGCGGTTGACATGCAGGATTTCCAGGATGCAATTGACCGTGTTATTGGAGGTTTGGAGAAAAAGAATAAAATCATATCTCCTGAAGAAAAACGGATTGTTGCCTACCACGAAGCCGGTCATGCAATTGCCGGTTGGTTTTTGGAACATGCTGATCCACTGGTTAAAGTATCAATTGTTC
The DNA here is from genome assembly GCA_029237615.1 of Mucilaginibacter sp. Classification (GTDB taxonomy): domain Bacteria; phylum Bacteroidota; class Bacteroidia; order Sphingobacteriales; family Sphingobacteriaceae; genus Mucilaginibacter. The sequence continues at coordinate 2,151 of JAQNCM010000358.1, read as the reverse complement.
CGCGTGGTGTTGCCGCTTTGGGATATGCACAATATCTGCCTAAAGAACAATTTTTATATACTACCGAGCAACTGATTGACGGTATGTGTATGACAATGGGTGGCCGCGTTGCAGAAGACATTACCTTTGGCAAGATATCAACCGGTGCACAAAATGACCTGGAAAGAATCACCAAGCTGGCTTATGCTATGGTTACTATTTATGGTATGAATGCCAAAGTTGGTAATGTATCTTTTAATGATACTCAGGGCGAATACCAGTTTAATAAACCATATTCAGAAAAAACTTCTGAATTGATTGACCAGGAAGTGCGTAACCAGATAAGCGAGGTTTATGAAATGACCAAACAACTCCTTATTGATAAAAGAGAAGGCCTGATAAAATTAGCTGACAAACTTTTAGAAAAGGAAATATTGTTTCAGTCAGACCTTGAAGAGATTTTAGGAAAACGTCCTTTTGAAAACCGTACTACCTATGATGAATTTGTAAACGGCCCTGAAGCTGACCAAACACCGGCAGCCAAGGCATTAATACCCGAGGGTGTAGCTGATCATTCAGGTACTTTTGAACGAAATCCTGAAGAAAAGGAAGCAAGCACAGGTAAAGAATAAGAATTTTGGCTGAAAAGCTGAAAGTCCAAAGCTGAAAAGTATTTACTCTTTTGCTTTGGGCTTTTTGCTTTCAGCTTTCAGCTATTAAAAATGAGAGATATAACGACATCAAGGGAAAAGCTGCTCAAAAAGATCCGCAAGGCGTTGCTCGAAAAAAGGGATAACCCCTATCCAAACCTTGAGGACCTGCCGCATTACCCTCCAAATGAAGAGTTGCCCGAGGTGCTTTTTGCGGAACAGTTCACCTCAATTTCCGGCCAGTTTGTTTTTTGCGAAGATGAGGTACAGTTTATAGAAAATTTACTGGAGCTTGCCGAGGAGCGTAAATGGCGTAAAATTTATTGCTGGGAACCAGCCCTGCAGGAAATTTTAACGAAATTTGATTATCCTTTTTTTGAAACTGACAAAGACTTTGAGGCGGCCGAAGTTGGATTTAGCCTATGCGAGGCTCTGATTGCCCGCAATGGCAGTATCTTACTCTCAAATGCCGGGATGGCGGGACGCCGTTTAAGTATTTATCCACCGGTTCACATAGTGCTGGCTTATACTTCACAACTGGTATTGGATCTTAAAGATGGCTTTAAACTCATAAAAAGCAAATACGAAAATAAGCTTCCATCAATGATCAGCGTGGTGACCGGTCCAAGCCGTACAGCTGATATTGAGAAAACACTCGTTTTAGGCGCCCACGGTCCAAAAGAATTATTTGTGTTTCTGCTTGATGGCTGATTTTGAGTTCTAAGTCTGAAATCTTTAGTCCAAAGTTCCAAACTTGAAGAGCTTCTTGACTTTAGACTCCTGACTAAAGACTTAAATTAAATGCCTACTTTTAATTCTTCCAGCCTGCTTTCTTCCAGTACTATCCTTTCACTTTCTTTGTGCTGCCCATACTGCCATTTCACCAGCCTGATGCAGCCGTCAGCTATCTCTATACCTGTTATGTCGCCGTCGTCAAAACAGCAGCAGCCGCTATTAAAATAAGTGTCCAGGTAACCTGCGAAACCAGGCATCCTTTCTCCCTTATTTTCTTTCCTCGTTATATGTGATTTGATTTCGTCAATTGCCCGGTAGTCCTTATTCTTTTTAGCGATATTAAGTTCTTCGTATAAATTTTCAAGATGTGTCAACGACTTAAATACAGGTTGATGGGTATGACCGGTAATGAGCAGCATATTTTTCCGTTTTGAGCTCCACTGATACATCATTCTGTTATGCGCCGTCTTTAACTGGTTGTTGTTTGCAGGCGTATTCGGATTTATGCGCAGATAAGCCTGAAACGGCGCCCATGCGTTGGATACAAACCATTTACTAAACCAATTGCCATCGCTTTGAAGGTCGCCCTGATGACCATGGGTCATATAAATTTCAAGCTGCCTTTGCGTGTTTGTCTTTAGGATAATGCCTTCGTAAATGTTGACTTTTTGACCGTAAATCTTTTTTAGATGAGCAGCCGCCAGCGGATCATTATCCCAGTACAAATCATGATTGCCAAATATTTTAACAAATGCTTTACGGGTCAAAAACCTTCTCTCCAGCTCAA
>JAQNCM010000353.1 GCA_029237615.1 Mucilaginibacter sp. | reverse complement strand
ATTGGTTTCTCATGGATCGTCTAAATTATATAAATAGCGGAAACGCTGCATACATTGATTCCCTATACGAAGCATACAAACAAGACCCCGGCTCTGTTGACTTTGGATGGCAAAAATTTTTTGAAGGCTTCGATTTTGGTAAGGATGCGCAGGCACCGGCCGCGGTAAATACCGAAACACCCGAGCATTTCTTAAAGGAGATAAATGTGCTCAATATGATAGATGGCTACCGCACACGTGGTCATTTATTTACAAAAACAAATCCAGTACGCGAACGACGCAAGTACTTCCCTGGTAAAGAACTGGAAACCTTTGGATTAAGCGATGCCGATATGGACACCGTTTTTAATGCAGGGGTTGAAGTTGGCCTGGGCCCTGCTACATTACGCGATATCCGCCAGTTACTGGAAGATACTTATTGCCAGTCAATAGGCGCCGAATACCGTTACATTCGCAATCCAATAAAAATAAAGTGGTTTGAGAGCCGTATGGAAAGCAAGCGCAATACGGCTTCGTTTACGGTTGAGCAGAAAAAGTTGATGCTGAACAAGTTGAACGAGGCGGTTGTTTTTGAGAACTTTTTAGGGACAAAATTTCTGGGACAAAAGCGTTTCTCGCTCGAAGGGGCTGAATCTCTTATCCCCGCGCTGGACATGGTTATCCAGAAAGGCTCTGAGCTTGGCATTGAAGAATTTATTATTGGTATGGCACATCGCGGAAGGCTGAATGTGCTTACAAATATCATGGAGAAACCTTACAAGCAGGTTTTTTCAGAATTTGAAGGAAAGAACTTTGACGAAGAGACCCCATTTGGCGGAGACGTAAAATACCACCTCGGTTATTCTACGGATGTGGTAACTGCCGCGGGTAAAAATGTGCATTTAAGCCTTTGCCCAAATCCTTCGCACCTGGAAGCAGTTGACCCGGTAGTTGAGGGCTTAACCCGTTCAAAGATCGACTTTAAATACAAGGGTGATCATTCAAAAATAGCCCCGATTTTAATTCATGGTGATGCCTCTGTAGCCGGACAAGGGATTGTATACGAGGTCTTGCAGATGGAAAAGCTGGATGGTTACCGTACAGGGGGGACTATTCATATGGTTATCAATAATCAGATTGGTTTTACTACCAACTTTAAAGATGCCCGTTCAAGTACCTATTGTACTGATGTGGCCAAAACGGTATTATCACCTGTTTTTCACGTAAATGGTGACGATGTAGAGGCATTGGCTTATGTTGTTAACCTTGCAATGGAATACAGGCAGGTGTTTCATGAAGACGTATTTATTGACATATTATGCTACCGCAGATATGGCCATAACGAAGCTGATGAACCAAAGTTTACCCAGCCGTTATTATATAAAGCAATAGAAGCCCATCCAAATCCGCTTGAAATATACAAGCAGAAATTACTGGCAGAAGGCAGCGTCGATGCAAGTGTTGCGGCAGAGATGGAAAAAAGTTTCCGTGCTCAATTGCAGGAAAAATTAGATGAATCAAAAGCCGAAGACAGGTCGACCGAAACAAACCAGATGTTTGAAGGTGCCTGGCAAGGATTACATATAGCTACGACAAGAGAATTTTTCACGCCGGTTGAGACCGCCGTTTCTGAAGAAGAATTACTGGAGATCGGTAAAAAGTTAACCATATTGCCCGATGGGAAAGAGTTCTTCAAGAAAATTGAAAAACTTTTTGACGAGCGTAATAAAATGGTAACAAAAACCCATGTTTTTGATTGGGCAATGGGCGAGTTACTTGCTTACGGATCTTTATTAAAAGAAGGGCACCCGGTTAGGTTAAGCGGCGAAGATGTAAAAAGAGGAACTTTTTCACATCGGCATGCGGTGTTAACCCTTGTTGATTCGGAAAATGAATATACACCGCTTGATACTATAGATGGCGGAGCTAAATTCAGCATTTATAATTCTTTATTATCAGAATACGGCGTGTTGGGTTTTGAGTATGGCTACGCCATGGCAAATCCAAATGCATTAACAATTTGGGAAGCACAGTTTGGAGATTTTTTTAACGGAGCCCAAATAATTGTGGACCAGTACATAGCCAGCGCGGAAACAAAATGGCAGCGTGGAAATGGCCTGGTAATGCTATTGCCGCATGGCTATGAAGGACAGGGGCCGGAGCACTCCTCGGCTCGTGTTGAACGTTTTATGGAGCTTTGTGCCGATAGTAATATCCAGGTTGCTAATTGTACTACTCCGGCTAATCTTTTCCATATCCTAAGGCGACAAATGCTGCGTGACTTCCGTAAGCCGCTTATTATATTTACACCAAAAAGCTTATTGCGGAGTCCTAAGTGTGTATCAAAATTGGAAGAGTTTACAAATGGTAAATTCCATGAACTGATAGACGATGATTACGCAGATGTAAAGAAAGTAAAACGTGTACTGCTTTGTACCGGTAAAATATATTATGACCTGCTGGAAAAGCAACAGGCAGACAAACGGAAAGATGTGGCAATTGTGCGTATTGAACAATTATACCCTACACCTCTTGTACAGATATTAAAAATTAAGGCAAAATATAATAAGGCTACCGAATTTATATGGGTACAGGAAGAACCTGAAAACATGGGAGCATGGCCTTATATCTGCCGCAAATTTCATAACGATAAAGTAATAAACCTGGATGTTATTTCGAGGCATGAAGGCAGCAGTACCGCTACCGGATTTGCTAAACAGCATGCTGCCCAGCAATTACATATTGTTTCGAAAGCTTTTGAAGCACCTGCAGGTAAGCAGGTAAAGACTGCTGTAAAACAAACAACAGAAAAAATGGCTAATGTTGGAGCCGATTAAATTATACAACTAAAATTTTATTTGAAGATGAGGAGTTAACCAATTAATTTTCAAATCAGCACCTTTTCAAATTTTCAAATTAATACGTCTACAACTACTATAAATATGAGTTTAACGATCAAAGTACCGCCGGTTGGTGAGTCAATTACTGAGGTTACCTTATCTAGCTGGATTAAAAAAGATGGCGATCAGGTGAAGATGGACGAAGTAATTGCCGAGTTGGAATCAGATAAAGCCACATTTGAGCTTACTGCCGAAAAAGCCGGAATTTTAAAAACGGTGGCTAAAGAAGGCGACACGCTGCCTATTGGCGCAGTTGTAGCCAATATCGAAGAAAACGGTGCTGCGCCGGTTACAAAAGAAAGCGCCCCGGCAGCGCAACCGCAGCCTAAAGTGGTAGCGAATGCCCCGGCCCCGGCTCCAGCGGAGGCAACGCCTGTAAGTTCAGCTCCTGCTTCATCAGCAGGCGGATCTCTGGAAGTTAAGGTTCCAACAGTAGGCGAATCTATAACCGAAGTGACTTTATCCCGCTGGATCAAAAAAGACGGCGATACAGTGGCCATGGACGAAGCGATTGCTGAACTTGAATCAGACAAAGCAACATTTGAGCTTACTGCAGAGAAGGCCGGCGTGTTAAAAATAATTGCTAAAGAAGGCGATACGCTGCCTATTGGTGCAGTGGTATGTACAATTGAAGGTGCAGGTGCAACAAAGGCTGCCGAACCTGCGGCTGCTGTGAATAACGCAGCACCGGCAAATAACGGGAAGGAAGTATCGTATGCTTCAGGTACGCCGTCTCCTGCTGCAGCAAAAATATTAGCTGAAAAAGGATTAGATACAAAGGGTGTTACCGGTACAGGTGTGGCAGGAAGGATCACTAAGGAAGATGCTTTGCTCGCAGAGAAAATATCAGAAAATCCACAGGTAAGTAAGGAAGCGCAGCAGGCAACAGTTACTACTCCAAAGCCGGCGATTTCAAGCTCTAAACCGGCTGCACCGGCCGAAACCAGTGGAGCAAGAACGGATCGCCGGGAAAAAATGTCGTCATTACGTAAGACAGTTGCGAAACGATTGGTTGCAGTTAAGAATGAGACAGCGATGCTTACTACTTTTAATGAAGTAGATATGTCGCCTATAATGGAGATCCGCAGCAAATACAAAGATAAGTTCAAAGAGAAACATGGCGTGGGTTTAGGCTTTATGTCTTTTTTTACAAAAGCAGTTTGTGAAGCATTAAAAGACTGGCCAGCAGTGGGCGCCCGTATCGAAGGCGAAGAAGTGGTATACAGTAACTTCGCCGATATTTCTATCGCTGTTTCGGCGCCTAAAGGCCTGGTGGTTCCGGTTATCCGTAATGCGGAAAGCATGAGCCTTGCTGAAATTGAAAAGGCAGTGGCCGCACTTGCCGTTAAGGCCCGCGAAAATAAGCTAACCATTGAGGAAATGACAGGCGGTACCTTCACCATCACCAATGGTGGTGTGTTCGGTTCTATGCTGTCTACACCGATATTGAATTCGCCGCAGTCAGCTATTTTAGGTATGCACAATATTATTGAGCGCCCGGTTGCCGTAAACGGACAAGTGGTGATCCGCCCGATGATGTACCTCGCATTATCCTACGACCACCGCATCGTTGATGGCCGTGAATCAGTAAGCTTCCTGGTAAGAGTTAAACAATTATTGGAAGACCCTGCACGGTTGTTGTTGGGCGTATAATTGACTAGTAGTTACGATATAAAACCCGGCATCAGCCGGGTTTTATGTTAGATTCGGATACAACTATTTTGTAATTGCGGGGTACGAAGCAATCTCTTCACTTTGCAGAGCCGCTCTGCATGGCATGCGATTGCCGCGCTGCGCTCGCAATGACAAGTTGGTGTATGGCGCTGTAAGCAGAGGAGTCTGCCCCCCCTCTAAAACGGAGTGTGATGGCGCGTTAAGATATAGCATCTCCTATTTCCTTTTTCGTAATTCTTTTCCATCTTTTTTTAAAATCTTCAATTTTTTATCAACTATAAAACAGCTTTTTATTATATTGATAAAAATGATACTAAAATACGTTAACCATAGATTTTAACTATAACCTATCAATTCTTTATATAAAAGTGCTTGCTTAAAAAGTGCTATATTTGTAATTGAACAATAAAAAAGATTGAAAATATGTTAACTATAGGACAAAAATTCCCCAGCTTTTCTAAAACAGCGGTAGTAAGTATCGAAAAAGGTAAAGAGTTTGAAACCATTACTTCTGACTTTCTTGTTAATGACGAAAACGTTTGGACAGTAATGTTCTGGTGGCCAAAAGATTTTACTTTTGTTTGCCCTACCGAAATTGCAGAGTTCAACAAAAGCTATGGTGAGTTCCGCGACCGTGATACCCGTTTGATCGGTGCTTCAACTGACAGTGAGTTTGTTCACGCTGCATGGAGAAGAAACCATGACGATCTGCGCGACCTTAAATTCCCAATGCTTGCTGATACTTCAAAATCATTAGCAGAAGAGTTAGGGATCCTGGAACCTACTGAAAAGATTGCTTACCGTGCAACATTTATTATTGATCCAACTGGTATCATCCGTTGGGTATCAGTAAACGACCTGAGCGTTGGCCGTAACGTAAAAGAAGTTTTACGCGTGCTTGACGGTTTACAAACTGACGAGCTCTGCCCTTGCAACTGGGTTAAAGGCGAAGAAACTATAACTGTTTAATAAATTAATATATAAAAGTCCCCGTATTTTAATAATGCGGGGACTTTTTATTCTTAAACTTTTGAACTAATGAACGAATCTACCGAACTCATTAATGAAATATTACAAGGCCTCGGTATCGATGCAGCCTATCGTACCAATAGCCTTTCCCTGCTTGAAAAAGGGGAATCCCGTTATTTAAGGGATCTTAAACTTAACTTTACCAGTACGCTTACTTCTGAACAATTAAGTTCAAAAGAATGCGCGCTGTTAGGGCTTGCAACGGCCGTTAATAATAACAATACGCCGTTAACTGCTTTTTTTACGCGCTATGCCGAAGAGCAGGGCGCTACCGCTACGGAAATAGGAGAGGCGGTAGGCTGTGCATCATTGCTGGCCTCCAATAACGTGTTTTACCGCTTTCGTCATTTTACGCAGAAGGAAAAGTATACACAGATCCCTGCCCGCATCAGGATGCAGCTGATGATGAAGCCGGTAACCGGAAAAGAATTTTTTGAATTATTGAGCTTAGCCATTTCAGCAGTTAACGGCTGTGAGATGTGTGTAAATGCACATGAAGATTCCCTGGTCAAATTGGGCACTACCGAAGAGCGCATTTTTGACGCTGTAAGGATTGCGTCCCTGGTGACTGCTACCGGTAAGGTTGTTTTTTAAGTTTAATAATTTAGATTAGACAACTGGAAATGGTTGTCTAATCTTTTTATTTAACGTAAGTTCAAGCCTCTTATATATTGGCCTCATTGCTTATCCCGAACTTACATTATTTAAGAATTGGCAACTGCCCTTTTCAGCGCCATAACATAACCAAAATGCAATCCCTCGTGAAAAGGTAAAAAGTTGATTGCTTTATCAATGTTATTTATTTCAACACCGTACCTGGTTGTCCAGGAGGTATAGTTACTAAAAAGCTCGTTATTATAATCTGTTTCTAACTGGTCGATTGTTGTGAGCAGCAATTCGCTTATCTTTTCAACTTCCGCGCTGTCAATAAAATCAGTAGGCTTTGTGTCGGGTTTGTACCGCTGGAAAAAGTCTTCATCCACCCTGATATCGAGTCCGGCCCGTTTATAACATACCCCCTGTTGAGCTGCAATTGTATGTGCTATGTTCCAAATGATATTGTTGTTAAAACCAGCTGGTATATTGTTTAACTGTTCAATACTCAAATCTTTTATCAGATTAATTGAGTGGATACGCGGTTTTTTAATAATTTCAAAAGAGGAGTTCATAAAGGATTTATTTCTGGCTAAATTGATAAATATTTTTAATTCGTCGTCAGGAAATAGAAGATATTATCAACTGATTCCGCTCAAACAACAAAATGATCTTTTATTTTAACTTTACACCTTCAATTTAGCAGAGCATAAATGCCGGAAATCGCCGTAAACAAATCTATCAGGCCTAATAAAGTAATTTTTTATTTTTTGCTGTTCTGGACAGTATTAAATGTGATCCAGGCATCTACTTTAGAGCTGCAGGCCGATGAAGCTTATTACTGGCTCTATTCCAAATATTTAGACTGGGGATATTTTGATCATCCGCCCATGGTGGCCCTTTTTATCCGCATCGGCGACAGCATTATGCATAATGAATTTGGATTACGGATGACCACTGTTTTAGCCAGCTCTGCATCCATATACCTGCTATGGCTCATTCTAAAAAAATACGCCATTGATGCAATCGCGTTTGTATTAGTTATTTCGGGTGTTTTTATTTTTCATATTTATGGTTTCACCACCACTCCGGATGCACCGCTCTTCTTTTTTACCGTACTATTCTACTTCTTTTATCAGCAATATATCGAAAAAGATAAATGGGGCCTGGCGGTACTATTGGCGGTGGTAATTGCCTGCCTGCTATATAGTAAATATAACGCTGTTTTACTTATTGGCTTCACCGTGATAGCCAATATCAAACTGCTTACACGCTGGTCGTTTTGGGTAATTGTTATGTTGGCGACTGCGCTTTACCTGCCGCATATTTTTTGGCAGGCACAACATGGATACCCTTCCGTTAACTATCATTTATTTGAACGTTCGTCTGATACATACAGTTTTTCCAATACTTTTTCATATCTGCCGGGACAGCTTTTAATGGCAGGGCCGCTTATCGGCTGGTTTTTGTTTTACAAAGCATTTACCACGCGCATAAAGGATGCTTTTATAAGATGCCTGATGGTAAATTGTATCGGCACTCTGATCTTCTTTTTTATTAGCAGCGTTAAAGGTGAAGTGCAGCCGCAATGGACGTTTATCCTTTTTGCACCATTGGTAATGCTGGCACTTATTCATTTTAAGCAACAAGGTGGCCGGCCAAAATGGTTGTTGCCATTGGCGCTGGTTAACTTAAGCATAATTTTGGCGGTTAGAATAATAGTTATTATGGGTTTCGGCTTTGCCAGAACCTATGGCCACCTAAAAAGTTATTATGGCTTTAAAGAATGGACCAACGTGGTAAAACAAATTGCCGGAAATAATTATGTGATGATGGATGAGGGCTTTCAAAACCCGGCAAAGTATGATTATTATACCAATAGCTTGAAATGCTTTTCATATGATGACCGTTACTACCGGCTTACGCAATTTGATATCTGGCCAATGGAAGACAGCCTGCAACATAAAAGGGTTTATTATTTAACTTATTACCCGGTTAAAGGCCTTACTACCGATTCTATTAAATTAGCCGCAGGTACCTGGTACAGTGCATGGATTGATGATGTGCGAACTTATCAAAAAATTAAATTTGAAACGCCGTCTACCAACATAACTGCATCACCAGGACAGAAGATCGTTTTCAACTTAACAATCACCAATCCTTACGGGTACCCGGTTAATTTCAGCAATAAGGGAGCCTTACACCCGGTGGTAATGGAAGGTTGTATATTTAAAGGAGATGTATTAATAATGTCAAAAAAGGCCCCGGATAACTTTAATAGCATTTTTTTAATGCCCCGGGCAAGCACAAATTATGTATTTACCTTAACTTCGCCGGTGAAAAAAGGAAATTTTGACGTGATGTTTTCTTTAAGAACTGACCCTTTTCCGGGCAGTAAAAACAGCAGGATCATTAAATTAACAGTTCACTAAATCCCCTATTATCATGATTAAAAAAATTTACTTCACCGTCCTTATTTCTGTAATTACAAGTGCTGCGGCAATAGCGCAAACTATTGACGTTAACTTTAATGGTCTTGGTTTTTTGGATAACCGCGAATATAAGGACTTTATTCCCCGCTCGCGCACCTATTCGGGTACCCGAACTGCGCTTGATTTTGGAATCAATATTGATAGCTTAAATCATTTTGTTGTAGGTGTTAATGCCATGCATGAGTTTGGCGCTATTCCATTTTATATTAAGGTTGACCCCATTGCCTATTATAAATTTGAAAGTAAGACCTGGCTTTTTAATGCAGGAGAATTCCCGCGAGCTGGTTTGGTAGATAATTTTCCCCGCGCGCTGCTGAATGATACGCTGATGTATTACCGGCCTAACATACAGGGGTTACTGGCAAGATATCATAACGATCATTTTATGCAAACAGCCTTTATAGACTGGTTAAGCAGGCAAACACAAACCCAGCGCGAGCAATTTATTTTCGGTGAAGAAGGCAAATACCGTCCAAGTTTAAGTGGGCCGTTTTATATATCACATTTTGCGTTTATGATGCACGATGCCGGAGCAGAAGTTTTATTGCCCGGTGACCGCATCAATGATAATGGTGGTGCTGAAGTAAAAATCGGTCTGGATTTTACCCATAAACAACACTTTCTGGATTCGCTGTCATTTGAAGCGGGGGGATTGGTTTCATTTCAGCGCGAACGCGGAATCAATGGATTCAAGACGCCTAAAGGTTTTGTCGCTAATGTGTTTGGCAGCTACGGCCGTTTTGCAGTATTTAACGAATTTTATGCAGGCCAGGGCTCTTATATAGATTACGGTGATGCCTTTTATGAAAGAAAATTTTATGACCGACTGGATTTGATCTTCAATTCATTTGCAGCAAAAGGTTTAAAAGGACAATTTGTACTAAGTATCCACAAAACCCCCGGCTATACCAGCAACCAGGAAGCTTTTAGAGTGACTTATGACCTGGGAAGAAAAGTTATCGCTAGATTTAAAGACTAGAGTTTAGAGACTGGACGTTAGAGCTTAGTTAAAGCGCATTTTTCAACTAATCTCTAAACCCTAACCTATGGTATCTAATCAGAACCTGCTGACATCTCCGCTGCCGGTTTTTGAGCTTGAAATATTTTTGGCTGCGCCGGTGTAATGAATATCTCCGGAGCCATGTATAGCGGCGTCAACTTTTTCGCTTGCATTTATTGTTGCATCCCCCGAGCCGGTAACCCGGACCATTGAATTTACAGTAACCAGGTTTCGCGCAGCGAAATCTCCCGAACCCACTACGCTCACGGTTGAATTATCTGCGCGGCCCGATAATCTCATATCGCCCGAACCGGAGATACTGCTTTCGAGCGTTTTTACACCCACCTTACCGCTCATGTCCCCCGACCCGCTGATCCTTAACTTTAAAGAATTAGCAGTAATGCCATCTTTAAAATATACATCGCCCGAGCCGGAAAGACCGACACTATTTAAACTTTTTGCGGTAACATATATTACTATTTTTTTATGATGTCCCCACCACTCGCCCCAGTTCCAGTTATCATGTTTGTTATATATCTTTAAAACGCCGCCATCTACTTCTGTGATGACTTTGTTAATTACATCAGCTGGTGCCTCAACCTTTACCGATTCAGTATTTCCCTGGGTAATATACACATCAAACGAACCACCCACACTCACAGCGCTAAATCCAGAAAGGTGTCTGTCAACTATTTTGGCAGTATTGACCTTAACAGTTGAATGGGGTTTTGAAAAGGCGTAGCCGTTGCCTGCCAAAAGCATGGCTGCCAATAAAAATGTGCTTATTGATTTCATGGTTTATCAGTTTTTGAATAAGACGCGCTTTTTAATAGTTAGGTTACAGTGAAACTAAAATAAAATCACGCCTGTTTGCTTGGGTTACACCAACAAAAACCCCCTCTTTTCTTCATCAGAAAGGAGGGGGTTACTCAATTTACCTTTAGAGGTGAGGTGCTAATCTACTAATACCCCAATATAATAATTAAAGGTATCAACTTCAATATTGTCCTTAGTTGCGTCCTTAATTTCTATAGGCTCAAAGTGAGTGGTTGGCGTTATAAACTGATATTCACCGCCTTTTATCCTCACTTTAACCGGCATGTTAAAGTTTTTTACATCCGCATTCCATCGGCAGTTTAACTGGCCTTTTATAAACATAAATTCTAGTACCGGCATGTCTTTATATTTAAGATATTGCTCAAATACCAGATGCAGGTTTTTGCCGGCCTTATCGCTAACGTAGTCCACGATTTCATCGTAGGTTACCGTTTTGTGGTAAAACGTTTTATTTAAGCCACGTAATATGCTGCGCCATTTTTCATCATCGTTAATAATGGTCCTGATCATGTTCAGCATGTTGCCTCCCTTATAATACATATCACTTGAGCCTTCTTTATTAACTCCGTAAGTACCCACTATCGGCCGGTCGTTCTGTATCAGTGCGCGTGTCCCGTGAACATATTCCTGGCCCGCCTGCTTGCCATACCGTTGCTCAATAAACAACGATTCGGAGTAGTTGGTGAAGCTTTCATGTATCCACATATCAGCAAGGTCTTTTGAAGTAATGTTATTGCCAAACCACTCATGTCCGCTCTCATGTACAATAATAAAATCCCATTTAAGACCCCAGCCCGTTCCTGAAAGGTCGCGGCCCAGGTATCCGTTCCTGAAATGATTGCCATAAGCGGTGCCGCTCTGATGCTCCATTCCTAAATGCGGCGTCTCTATTAATTTATAACCATCTTCATAAAAGGGGTAGGGCCTAAACCAATATTCAAAAGCTTTGATCATATCTTTCACATTTTCACCGAACTGTTTTTTTGCTTTTTCGAGATTATAGCTAAGCACCCAATAGTCAAGGGCTAATTTGCCTTTTTCGCCGTCGTAACTATCATCAAAATGAGTGTATTTGCCAATATTGGCTTCTATGTCGTAATTATTGATCGGGTTGGCCACAAACCAATCATACCGGGTATAGCCATTTTTTAGATCGGTTAC
>JAQNCM010000315.1 GCA_029237615.1 Mucilaginibacter sp. | reverse complement strand
ATATACTCGTCGGTACGCAGCATTTTACGCAGTACAACGCGCGTGCCTAGCCAGTGCAGGTTGCGTTTGCCAATGCGCAGTTTTTCATAATAAGCCTTTTCCTGGCCATCCAGCTGTAACTGGCTGTACAGCTCCTCTGCTTCTTCTTCAATCTTCCAGATAGCAAATTCTGTATCATCATCAACCTGCTGCCTGTATGCTATAGCCATAATTGTAAAATTGTAAAAAGGATGACAAACTTATTTCAAATTAACCTAAATTGTATCGCTTTTTAGTAATTATAAACCAATAAAATATTTACCTGATGCTGACCCAGAAATTAACTCCTGACCAGGTTAAGCTTTACCATGAGCAGGGATATCTCATTTTAAAAGGTTTTTGTGAACCTGCCGAAGTAAGTAAATTATATCAAACCGCCCTGGATGATAATGCAATGCGCAACAACGCGCTTGACCTGAACGATCAAAGTGGAAAAAAAACGCGGCTATCCCTTTGGTTTACACCCGGCAATGATGTGTTTGGTTACCTTACCCGAAGTGGAAAAATGATTGGCGCAGTAAAGCAATTGCTGGGTGGCGATGCACCCGTATGCCACTTTCATTCAAAGCTGATGCAAAAGGAACCTAAGGTTGGCGGTGCATGGGAGTGGCACCAGGACTACGGGTACTGGTACAAAAACCAGTTTATGTTTCCTGATGAACTGATCAGCGTGATGGTAGCACTTACGGAAGCAAATAAGGACAACGGCTGTTTGCAGGTGATAAAAGGCTCGCATAAATTGGGAAGGGTAAACCATGGTTTTGCAGGCGAACAGGTCGGTGCCGATATGCAAATGGTTGACAATGCTTTAAAAACAATGGAGCTGGTGTATGTTGAGCTTGAACCCGGAGATGCACTGATCTTCCACAGTAACCTGCTTCACCGCTCGGAAGCTAACCTGTCCGATCATCCCCGTTGGTCTGTTATATCCTGCTTCAACCTGCAATCAAACCTTGCGTATAATGAAACGTCAACGTCTTATAAAATACCGGTTGACATTGTGCCTGACAATGCTATAATGGAATGGGAAACCGGGGCGTTGTCCAATGCTGATTTCCTGAAAAAAGAAAATGATCCTGCGTTGAAGTAACTTTTTTGAGTCGGAAGTTTTAAGTCAAAAGTTTTTATTTAATTTGGATATCAGACTAAAGACTCTTTACTAATACAAAATATAAACATAAACTAAATTAAGATGAACATCGCCATGTTAGGTTCGGGTTTTATTGCCCGTTTTTACGCAGACTCGTTACAGGCGCAACGGGCAAAGGATAAACTGATCAGTGTATATTCACGAAATGCTGACAAGGCAAAAAAGTTTGCTGAAGATTACAAGCTTAGCTTTTATAGTGATGATATGGATGAGGTGATAGGTCGTGAAGACGTGGATGTGGTGATTATTTCATTGCCAAACAACCTGCACGAAGCTGCCGTAGCTGCATGCGCAAAAGCTAAAAAACATGTGTTATGTACAAAACCGCTTGGCCGCACTGCCGCCGAAGCTAAACGCATGCTGGATATGGTTGAAGCGGCCGGAATTATGGGTGGTTACCTGGAGGACCTTTGCTATACGCCAAAATTTTTAAAATCGATGAAAACGGTAAAAGATGGGGGCATTGGTAAAGTGTTATGGGCAAAATCACGTGAGGCACATCCTGGTCCGCATAGTGATTGGTTTTGGGACCATGAGCAATCAGGCGGCGGTGCAATGGTGGATCTTGGTTGCCATTGTATTGAAATTGCACGTAATTATATTGGTAAGGAGATACGGCCGGTTGAAGTGATGTGCTGGACTGCTACCCAGGTGCATCCTATAAAAGCCGAAGACAGCGCCATTGGCCTCATTAAATATGCCAATGGTGCAATGGGGCAATTTGAAGTGAGCTGGTGCTTTCGTGGCGGCCTGGATCTGCGTGATGAGGTGATGGGCACCGAAGGAACTATCTGGCTTAATAATTTTTTACGTACCGGGTTTGAAATGTTCACCACAGGTAAGGGCGCCGGTTATGTTGCTGAAAAAGCCGAGAGCAACAGCGGATGGTTGTTCCCGGTAGGGGATGAGGTACACGAGTTGGGTTACACTAATATGTTTACCGATATGTTTAACGCCATTGAAAATAAAACTGAGCCTTTGGAAACATTTTATGATGGCTATATTGTTAACGCTATCATTGATGCCGCCTATGTCTCTGCCAAATCAGGTAAGTGGGAGCCCGTACAAATAGAAGGCTGGCGCGGTGAAGAAACAGCAGACAGCGGCCCTGCCACGGCATCATACGATGAAAACTATTACCTTATTAAAAAAGAAATTCTGCCATCAGGCGAGCATAAGCTGATATTAAAGCATAAGGTAACAGGTGAGGTAACGGTAAGAGAAATGGAGGGGTAGAGGTTTGGGATTACGGTTTACGATTTGGATTTTAAGATGTGTATATAAATCTAAGATCGTAATTTCTCTTTTTGTCGTTGCTAACGCAGTGCGGCAATCGCATCCTTTAGGGGGCGGGCATACACAGTTTGCAATCACAGTGAAAGACTGAGAGAAAATTTACCTTCTAAAGCCAGGTTCAGACAAAAAAGGTAATGCAAGTCCTTATCCTTTGTCATCCTGAACGCAGTGAAGGATCCTTCTGCTTCATGCCCAACAGGGTGGATACCTTTAAGTTGAAGAAGATATTTCGCTATGCTCAATATAACAATTGGGTTTATGAGTTGTCATACTGTCACACTCATTACGAATGTGACAGTGTGCCAGCCAAAGCGTTGCTTCACATATTTCTTTCCACATTTTTCAAAAACATTTGTTGGCAATAATTCATTGCCGCGTACTCCTTTTAGTCATATTTTTGGCCCTCAGCATTTATAGGCCATGATACTATCCGACAAGCGTATTTTAGAAGAAATTGATTTAGGCCACATCATAATAGAACCGTTCACGGCTGAATGTTTAGGAACAAATTCCTACGATGTGCATTTGGGGAAACACCTGGCCTGCTACCGCGACAGGGTGCTGGATGCCAAACTGCATAATGAAATAACGTACTTCGAGATATCAAAGGATGGCTTTGTATTGCAGCCCAATACCCTGTACTTAGGGGTTACCATGGAGTATACCGAAACCCATAAGCATGTCCCTTTTTTGGAAGGTAAATCAAGCACCGGGCGTTTGGGCATTGATATACATGCCACCGCAGGGAAAGGCGACGTAGGGTTTTGCAACACCTGGACGCTAGAAATATCATGCACCCAACCTGTTAAAATTTATGCCGGTATGCCGATAGGGCAATTGATCTATTTTGTGGTTGAAGGTGAAATAGAGACATTTTATAACACTAAAGGAAACGCCAAGTATAATATCCCCAGTACCCGCCCTGTGGAAAGCATGATGTGGAAGAATAAATTTTGACCGGGAAAATAATTGAGTATTTAAAGTATAATGTTCAATAATCTGTTATTGCGAAAAATTAATTATTATTGCCGGCATTAGTATTAGATGTGCATTGGCTAAAGAGCTATTTGAAAAAAAATAATTCAACTTATATTAAACCTTTTTAAAAAACGTTGTTCTTATTATATAATTAACAAACTATTTATGAAAAAAATCTTAACTATTCTAGGCTGCATTATTTTATTCGCAGCAACTTCATGTACCAAACAATATGTTAGCCCTACAACTACCACTAATTTAACTGTTTATGCCAATGTAGTTAGCACCGACTGGAAATTGTATACTGATAATAATGGTAAGTCATCGTACACGGTGCCTATATCCGTTAGCCAGATCAGCAGCAGCTTTACACAATTTGGCGGTATAATAGTGGCTGTTTCGTACGACGGCGGAAGTACTTATGAGCAAGTGCCCGAAGTTTATAACGGTATTTCTTACAGCTATACCTACAATACAGGTAATGTTAGTCTTTATGCCCAATCTGCGGATGGCAATACCGCCGTTGCGCCAACTCTGCCTATCAAAGTTAAAATTACTTTGGTTGACGCCCATGGTTAATTGAATGTTCTTACAATAAAAAAGGGCTCCCTCAAACGATGGAGCCCTTTTTTATTAGCAGGTATTTTCTTTTTATTTTTCCATTTGCTCAATCACCGACTGGGTAACTCCTGTATAAGAGAAACCTCCATCGTGAAATAAATTTTGCATGGTCACCATTTTGGTAAGATCAGAAAATAACGTCACGCAGTAGTCGGCGCATTGGTCGGCATTGGCATTACCCAGCGGACTCATTTTTTCGGCATAGTTTATAAAACCATCAAACCCTTTAACGCCTGATCCTGCGGTTGTGCGGGTTGGAGACTGCGAAACCGTATTGATACGCACATGTTTTTTAACACCATAATAGTAACCAAAATTGCGGGCAATACTTTCCAGGTAAGCTTTATTATCGGCCATATCATTATAGTCGGGAAATACCCTGTGCGCTGCAATATAGCTTAGGGCCAGAACAGATCCCCATTCGTTTATAGCATCCATTTTCATGGCGGTTGACAATACCCGGTGCAAACTTAAAGCAGAAATATCAAGGCCTTTATGTGTAAAATCGTAGTTGTTTTCGGTGTAGGGGATGCCTTTACGAATATTAACGCTCATTCCAATAGAATGCAGGATAAAATCAACGCCACCGCCAAAATGTTCCTGTGTTTTGGTAAACAGGTTAACTAAGTCGTCATTATTGGTTACATCGGCGCCAATTACGGGGGCATTACATTGTTCGGCCAGTTTATTTAATTCGCCCATGCGCAGTGCAATAGGGGCGTTGGACAGAACTATTTCAGCACCTTCTTCTACGGCACGCTGCGCCACCTTCCAGGCGATGGATTGGTCGTTCAGCGCTCCGAAAATAATTCCTTTTTTACCTTTTAGTAAGTTATAAGCCATGTTAAATGTTATTAATTGGGGGTAAAGTTATAATTTATTATTTTACGATTTTAGATTTACGATTTTAGACTGGTTTTGAATTTCACCGATATAAAAGCGTAATTCAAATCTAATTCTTAGTCATTAAAAGCTCCCTCGCATTTTGCAGCGCACTTTCGCCGGGTTTATCGCCGCTTAGCATTTTTGCAATTTCCAAAACACGTTCCTGTTTGTCCAACTGTTTTATCCGGGTATAGGTTGTTGCCCCTTCGTCATCTTTAAAAACAAAATAATGGCTTTGGCCTTTGCTGGCTATTTGCGGCAGGTGGGTTATGGTGATCACCTGTAGGTTATCTGCAAGCCGTTCCATTATCTGCCCAACTTTGTTGGCAACCTCGCCGGATACTCCCGTATCTATCTCATCAAAAATAATTGTAGGCAAAGCGGTGTTTTGAGCAATTAATGATTTTATCGCCAGCATTAATCTTGACAACTCACCGCCTGATGCCACCTTGCTCATTTCGGCCAGGGCATGCCCTTTATTAGCGTTAAAGAGGAAGTGAACCTGGTCAATTCCGTTAACCCCCAAACCCCCTAAAGGGGAGTTATGTCCCGTGATTAACAATTCAATTTTAATATTGGAATTAGGCATCCCCATTTCTGCAAGCGTTTGCAGCACAGAAGCCTCAATCGTTGGCGCCGCTTTTTTTCTGTTGGCAGATAGCCTTGTAGCTAATTGTTCTAGCTCTTGTTTATCGGCATCGAGTTGTTTACGTAGCTTTTCAATAGCTTCATCCCCAAAAACAGCCTGCTGTATTTTGGCTGAAAGATCATCCAGTAACTGAAGCAGTTCAGCATTGCTATTTAACCGATGTTTTTTCTGCAAATTATAAATGAGACTTAACCGCGTGTTTATCTCTTCGGCTCTTGCTTCATTGATATGGGTATGCTGCTCAATGTTTTCTATTTCTGCAGCTATATCCTTTAGTTCGATAACTGCGCTATTTAACCGCTGGTAGAGTTCAACAACCAGGGGATTAAATTTTTCTAACGATGAAAGCTGATGGCCAGCCTCATGCAATTGAATTATTGCGGAGGTTTCTCCCTCGTGCATCAGGTAATAAGCGGCTAAAAGGTTCCGTTTTATTTCGCCGGCATTGTTAAGAGCATAAAGTTCTTGTTCTAATTGTTCCTGTTCATTTTCGGCCAGGCTTGCTTTTTCCAACTCGTCAAACTGGAATTGGAAATAGTCAAGGTCAGCTTTGGCTTTATCGCTTTCATCAATAAGCTGCTGTAGCTTGATTGATGCTTTTTTGTAAGATCTGAATTTAGAACGGTATTCATTTAACAATTCATCATGTTTGGCAACAGCATCCACCACCAAAAGCTGAAACTCCGGGTCATTGATCTCCATGGTAGCATGCTGGGAGTGGATGTCGATTAACTGTTCGCCTAGCGCTTTAAGGGCATTTAAATTAACTGGTGTATCATTTACAAAAGCCCTTGATTTGCCGTCGGCTGATATTTCCCGCCTTAAAACCGTTTCGGCTTCGTAGTCCAGGTCATTATCCTCAAAAAACTGTTTAAAATGAAAATTACCGATCTTAAAAGAC
>JAQNCM010000308.1 GCA_029237615.1 Mucilaginibacter sp. | reverse complement strand
CCTGAAATGGATATCAGGTGTAAAAACAGGCGCCGCTCTCCTTCATCTATAAAACCATACAACGTGTGCGCATCCTCTTTTACGTGAAGCCAGGTAAAAAGTTTACACCTTTCAACGTTACCGAGCTTGGAATAAGTGTTTAAGGAAATATTGATGTGATAACCCACGCCGCCGGCATCAATCACCACAAACGCAGCACTTTTAAAAGCTAATTTACCATCAATATAAGCGTACATATTTATTCAAATTTACTTTGCTATAGATTTAATTTTTAAATGCTCACTTTCTTTTGCCTGCGCATCAACAACGGCTATCGTTATCATATTAACTATCTCCCTTACTGAACTTCCCAATTGCAGTACGTGCACCGGCTTTTTCAAGCCCAACAAAATAGGGCCAACCGCTTCTGCACCGCCCATTTCCTGTAATAATTTATAAGCGATGTTACCAGACTCAAGATTCGGAAAAATCAGCGTATTTGCCGGCCTGCCTATCAATGTGGAGAAAGGGAAATTATCTTCCAGCAAATCTGCATTTAAAGCAAAATTTGCCTGCATGTCGCCATCAACTATCATATCAGGATAATTTTCATGCAATATGCGCACAGCCTCCCTTGTTTTTTCGGGTATAGGGCCGGTGTTGGAGCCAAAGTTTGAATAAGAAAGTATAGCAACTCGTGGATTTATATTGAATTGCCTTACCGCTTGCTCTATTAAAACAGTAATATCTACCAACTCCTGTACTGTAGGATTTATGTTTACAGTGGTATCACCAAAAAACACAGGTCCTTTCTTGGTAATCATCATATACATACCGGCTACACGCGTTACCCCCTCATCCGTACCTATAATTTGCAATGCCGGTTTAATAGTAGTCACATAATCTTTAGTTAACCCAGAAATCAATGCGTCTGCCTCACCAAATTGCACCATACAGGCCCCGTAATAATTACGGTCGCTCAGTAATTTCTTTGATTCAAATAATGTTACTCCTCTTCGCTGGCGTTTATTGTACAAGTATGCAGCATATTCATCCATTCTTTCACAATGCTCTTGCGGATCAATAATATGCACATCACCCAGCTCAATATCATTTTCACGCATTATTTGCCTTATCTTTTCTATGTTACCAAGCAAAATCGGGGTAGCAATACCTTCTTCCTTAACAATTTGTGCGGCCCGCAAAATTTTATACGTATCAGCTTCCGCAAAAACAATCCGCTTAGGGTTTTGCCGTGCTTTATTGGTTAAGTTGCGTAATAGCTTATCGTTAATGCCTATCCGTAATCTCAGCTCTTCCAGGTAAGCGTCCCAATCAGTTATTACCTTCCGGGCAACACCTGATGCCACGGCAGCTTTCGCTACTGCCGACGAAACCTCCGTAATAAGCCGGGGGTCCATAGGTTTTGGGATGATATAATCCCGCCCGAACTTTAAATTGGTGGTATTATAGGCCAGGTTAACCGCCTCTGGGATGGGCTTTTTTGCCATCTCAGCTATCGCTTTAACAGCGGCTATCTTCATTTCTTCGTTAATGGCGGTAGCTCTTACATCGAGCGCTCCCCTGAAAATATAAGGAAAGCCCAATACGTTATTTACCTGGTTAGGAAAATCAGACCGGCCGGTTGCCATTATTATATCTTTACGGGCGTTTACTGCAAGTTCATAGGCAATTTCAGGTTCGGGATTCGCCATTGCAAAAACAATGGGGTTTTTAGCCATGCTGCGAAGCATATCCGGTGTAACAACATTACCCGCCGAAAGGCCCACGAAAACGTCGGCATTTTTCATTGCCTCCGTTAGTGTTTTAACATCGCTGCGTGAACTGGCAAACTCCATCCTGATGTCATCCAGATCGGTACGGTTGGGTGATATTAAACCGTTAATGTCAAACATTACAAGGTTTTCTTTTTTCACTCCTAAAGCAAGGTACATTTTTGAGCAGGATACCGCTGCAGCACCTGCACCGTTAACAACCATTTTTATTTTGTCGAGCTTTTTGCCCTGAATTTCACAAGCGTTTATCAATGCCGCTCCCGAAATGATGGCTGTTCCATGCTGATCATCATGCATCACCGGTATTTTCATTTCAGCCTTTAACCTTCGCTCAATTTCAAAACAAGTTGGTGCCGATATATCTTCGAGGTTAATGCCGCCAAATGTAGGCTCAAGCGCCTTTACAATATTTACAAATTCGTCAACCGTTTTTGCGTTCACTTCCAGATCAAAAACGTCAATATCCGCGTAAATTTTAAATAATAAGCCCTTACCTTCCATCACCGGTTTACTTGCCTCGGGACCAATATTACCCAGGCCCAGCACCGCGGTTCCGTTACTGATCACCCCGACAAGATTACCTTTGGCTGTATATTTATAAACATCGTCAATATTGTCTGCAATGCGCAGGCAAGGCTCGGCTACGCCGGGAGAGTATGCCATGCTTAAATCCCTTTGTGAATTGGTGGGCTTTGTGGGTACTACTTGTATTTTACCGGGACGTCCTTTGGAATGATAGTTTAGGGCATCCTGGTTGCGGGTAGGTTTATTCATTTCTCAGTTTCAAGTTCACAAAATTACAACTCTTTTCGGCGGAAAGGTAAAGGCAAAACGATAAATAACAGGCATAATTAAAATATCCCGTAAGCAATTACACCAACGTGAATGCTTTCTCTATTTATGAAATGGTTTATAAATTTTCCGGTGGGATCAAATCATTACCCACGGTTGATTTTAATAGTCATGCCAGGTTGAAGATGATTCTTTTTTAACCCGTTTATTGATCTGATCTTTTCAACTGAAGTGCCTTCGAACTTAGATGCAATACTGCTGAGTGTATCCCCGCTTTTTACTTTGTAAGTAAAATAATTATCGTTGTATTTCACCGGTTCCTTTTCAACTGGTTCATCCGCGTTCTCACTTATTTTTAATTTTTGACCAACCACCGCCTTATTGCTATGCAAATGGTTCCATGCTTTGAGGTCCTGCACTTCAACACCATAGGTATCGGCTATATCCCTCAGTGTTTCACCGTGCCTTACCTTGTGATAGGCCGGCATTTTGTCTATCTTTTTTTCGGTATAAGCAACATGCTCCGGTTGTGGTGTATAAGCTACCGCAGTTGAACTGTTTAATGCATCATATAACGCACTG
>JAQNCM010000461.1 GCA_029237615.1 Mucilaginibacter sp. | reverse complement strand
CGCAATCGTGGGACGGTCGAGGCGCACCGCGCCGACCAGGCCGTTGCAATTCGTGCACCGGTCGCGGCCGTCACGATCGCGGAAATGAAAGCGCGACACCGCGGTCGCACACCAGCACGAGACATCCGCCTCCGCACCGTAGGCACCCACGTCACCGCCACTCCCGAGGTTCGGTGCGAGCGCCGCGCACGATCGCCGTCGCTTCGATGAGCGCGACGTCGGCCTTCGTCAGGTCGATCGTCCACGAGTGGATGCCGGCGGCGTTGTCCGTCACGTCCTCGTGATGCTCGCCGAGGCGGCTGTGGTCGTGCGTCAGGCGAGCACGCGGGTCCGTCACGCAGGTGGCACAGCTCACGGACGCGTCACCTCGAGCGGTCGGGATGGTGGCGCGGCCGCGCCTGGTCACAGTAAACCTTTACAGAAGACAGCCGCCATTTGGTTGACGGGTCACAGTAACAGTGCTATCCTGTGGTCACAGTAACAGCGCAGCCGAAGGAGCCACCAAGATGATCACCACCGCCGACCTCGCCGCCTACAACGCCACGAACCGCCGGATCGCCGCCTGGACGCAGCTCATGGACGCGACGTTTGGTGGCGCGAACGCAGCGACGATCGACCGCCTCTCGGACGCCTACGATGCGGCGAAAGCCGCCGAAGACGCTGCCCTCGCGATCAACGGTGCCCGCTAATGATGATCGCGACCCGCTCGAACACCGCCCGCAATGCGAAGAAGGTCCCGCACAACCACGACCTCGGCCCGATGAACTCCTGGAAGTCTACGGACTGCCCGCGCTGCCAACAGAACGTCGCCGAGACCGGCGTCGCGATCCACACCTGCGCGCACGCCGGAGCCTTCGGCAAGCGCGACATGACCTGCCAGCGCTGCCGTCAACTCGTCGAGGGCGTCAACGTCCAGACCGCGCTCGGCCGCAACCTCGCCGCCGCTGCCCGCCGCGATGCCGACATGAGCCGCGCGACCAGCGGGCACAAATGCGACCGCGCCGGCTGCGGCATCGTCTGCACCGCGTTCGACTGGTAGGGCGCGACGATGACGACGCAAGACATCGCCGCCCAACTCGCGCTGCCGAAGAAACTCAGCCGCATCGAGCGCGAGAACATCGAGACGGTCCTTTCGAACCGCTATGGCACCGGCGACATGAGCGACACCGAATACCGCGATCTCAACCGGGCGCTTCAGGTGCACCCGTAGAAAGGGGCGCGCGATGGGACTCACGTCAGCGGAGAAGATGCGCGCGATGCGGGAACGGGCGCGGGCGAAGGGCCAGTGCCCCGTCTGCTGTAAGCGCAAGCCCGCCAAGGGCCTCACGGTATGCAAACCCTGCAACGAGGCAGCGAAGGAACGCGTGAAGGCGTCGCGGATCTAGTCGGCCCAGTTTCGCGGTCTCCCGGTCAGGTGGCTTGCGCCTTCGCGCGCTCCGCGACGGCTCGCAAATATGCGGCATGGCTCGTGAAGAACGCGATCGCCTCGGAGCCGAGTCCCTTGACGAACTCGCCGCGCGCAGCGTTCTCGAGCAGCTCGGCGATCAGCACCGCGGTGCGGGGATCCCGCGGGTACTTCGCCCACGGGAGTCTCGTCAGCGCCGTCGGCACCGGCACAAGGCTGGGCGCCATCCCGGCCGGGACCGGTTCGCCGCGCTCCGCGCGGCGTTCGCCCTGCGCGCGGCGATGTTCGAGAGACGACTTCGACGCCGCCGGGGAAGCGTGGGCGTGCACGAACTCGCGATTGACTCGGCTCGGCGCTTCCGGCGCTTTGGGCGGCTTCGGCCACGGCTTGCCGGCGCGGCGGTCGTCGTACTTCCTGCACGAGAGCGTACCGGGCGGGATCCCATACTTCTCGACGAGCGCATCAGTCGTCAGCGTCTCGGCGTCGGCACGGATCGCGTCCCAGTCGTACTTCGAAGTCCGCATCAACCAATGCCCAACGGCGAGGGTGGGTGCTCCGCAGCGTACGCGGCGAGCGCGCGAAAATCTTCAGGGTCCAGCCACGCGAACGCCGCGATAACGAACACCATCGCGAAGAGGGCGAGCAGCGCGTTGAAGGGGTCGACGTCGACCATCTCCGGTTCGCGCATGGCTCTACCACTCAGGTCTCTTGCGATGTTGGGGCGGCACCGGACGCAGGCCCCAGCCCGGGAGGGCGACGGGATCCTTGCGCGGCGGCGGCGGTTTCGGATCCGGTGCGTCGACCGGCTTGCGCAACGCCTCGTCGATACGAGCGCGTTCGTCCGCGTCGATGGCGTGGGTTTTCTGTCTGATCGTCGGTCTCCGCCGAAAGAATCTTGGTTGGCGTTGGTCATCAGCCGAAGCCGTAACCCCACTTCGTTCACTACGAGGCGAGCTGTGAGCCGCCGCGAGCAAACGCGACGAGGGCCGCTTCGTACACCCGCGGGTGGACGGAGCTGTCGAACACAGCCTCGCGAACACCGGAGCGTACGCGGTGCCTGCGGTCGCTGCCGGCGAAGCCGGCGAACGTTACGTCGATGCCGAGTTTGACTGCCCGGTATGCGATCCCGCAGCGCGTCGTCTCCTCGAGCTCAGCGAGCATCCGCGGCGAGTCCGGCGCGCGCGCGACGACGTCGCGCATTCCGTGAAGCGTCGCACGACCGCCGCGGTCGCCGTCGAGGATTTCCTCGACGCGGCGCGCACGAGCGCGGCCGTACTCCTTCGAGACGCGGTGGCGACCCATCGGGCTCCTCTTCAGGCGGCGGCTTTGATCGCTTCGATGTGGGCGGCGCAACGCACCCGACGTGCGGCATCTTCGGCGACGCCGAACTCGCGCCAGAACGAGGCGAACGGATCTTCGCCGTTCTCGCCGCGAAGGAGCCAGCGATACAGCGTCGTCGGGTCGATGCCGGCTTCCGCCGCGCACTGCGCGTCCGAGAGACCGCGCGCCTTCGCGCGGATCACGCCGTCGCGGACGCCTGCGAACTTACTCGGTCGCACACTCGCTCCCGGAAAACAAACAAGCACCGCTCATGCAGTGCTCGGGTTTTGCAATTTTTTGTTTAGCCCAGAGATTCCCCGGGCCGAAAAAAGCGTAGCATATGCCCGTCCATTGCGCAAGTCGAACTCCCTACTTCGGGGGGATCTTTGCAGGCGCGCGGCCGCGCTTCACTGGCGGCGCGTGCACGCCGTCGTGCAGATCCACGAACTTGGGATCTACGCCGCGCGCATGGCTCGCAAGCGCACGGCGTGCGGCGCTGCCGTACTCATCCAGCACCGCCTGCTGATTTTCGTTGAGGCCATGGACGATTCGAACACGCTTCGACTTGTGCGGCTCGGCGCGGAGCCGCCGCAGCTCCGCAAGGTCGGCCGTTTCGTTTGCGATCCGTTCGACCAGAGCGACCAAGACCTCGCGGTCAGCGGTCGGATGACGATCGAACCAGGTCCACTCGCCCTTCGTCAGTCCAGAGACGCGGTACGGGCCGGCAGGCGTGTCTATGAGCCCCGTATCGTCTTCTTCCGGCGCAGTGCGGGTCGGCTTCATGGGCCGCTGCTTTGCCTTCGGCACGCCTCCACCGCCGCCACCGCCACCCTTGGCGATCGTGATCTCCGGGACAGCAAGGCTCTCTGCTTGCGATCGCGTGATCCGGTTGAGCGGCTGCGCGAAATTGCCGTACTCGTCGCGCTCTCCACGCTCGGGGATCGTCGGGGACTCGAACGTACCGATGAGATCCGCGTCAGTTGCGCCGGCGTTGACGAGACCCTCCGCACGAGGCGTTGCGGCTTCACCGAGGTCGGGCGCTACCGGTGCGTCCGCGTGGATCTCGCCGAGCACGTCGCCGTCTCGGTTGCGCAGGATCGTCGCCCCTCGGTCGAACTCGGCAAAGCCTACCTCGTCCCAGGCGATCTCTGCTTCCGCCGTGACCTCGGGTTCGACGTCGTCGAAGTGGCGTCCCAATACGAAAACCCCTCGCTCTGTATCTCTGTTCGGTCTGGCCCGTCTTCTATGGGGTAAAAGACGGCGGCCGTATTGCAAGATATGATTCGGGGCTGAATTACCACGGCCCACGTAATCCTGTTGGACGACGATGGGACGACGGAAGAGTTTACGGAACTCGCGACCGCTCCG
>JAQNCM010000615.1 GCA_029237615.1 Mucilaginibacter sp. | reverse complement strand
TCACTTTCTGGATTACCTTGCGGCCCAGTGTTCCGATTGGAAGACCGCCAGCCTGGGCATTCACGGCGTGTTCCACGACACCGCCAGCATAGTCGGCCATCCCTGCTGACAGGGTGTTTGAGCTATTCACGGTAGATCCAGGGGGCGCAACTTGGATATTATGCGCAACGTCTCCAATGTCCCTGAACGTTTCTGCTGTGCGCGGATCAACGAGAGAATGCAGCTTGGGATCTAGCTCTGTAAGCGCCTTGTTGTAACCAAATTGTTTTAAAGCTCCCTTGTAATCTGGCCCTATCCCAGCCTTGTCTCGAAGATGATCCAGAACTGCGACAGACATCGTCTGACGCGCAGTGTCATTGCCGGCGAGATTCTGTGCCATGGTCGCCACATCATCCCGGTTACCACCAATGACAAACTTCTTGACGAACTTGTCGGGCGCCACCGTTCCATTGACTGCGGCTTTATAAGCAGGATCCGCCTCAAGCGCTTGGAATCGATCACGGGCGGCGGCGCGCGCCGCGTCAGCCAATGGCTTCAAAGTGGCCGCGCCAGGCTCCAGCGGTAGTTGTTCCATCTGGTCGCGGATGATGCCGGCGGCGAAGCGCGTATTTCCATCGGTGGCGAAGTTGCGCTGAACGCGGGCTAGATTCGTGCGCAGGTTCTCGAACTGCTCGAAAGTCATATGGCCGCTGTCAGCCAGGTCACCGAGCGTCCGCATGATTCCGGGAGGCGCGTCGTGCGTCAGGAGCTCCTTTTGCAAGGCTGCGCGGGAATTCTCCAAAAGTGTTTTGGCATCGACCGGGAAATTACCGCCAGCCGCGTCGCGCAACGCCTGATACTTTCCCTTGATGTCCGCGTTCCTGGCGGCATCCATATCCTCATACGCACTGATGAGAGTATCGCCATGTTCGACAGCGTTGGTAGAATGAACATCGGGCCCAATCTGCTCGCGTAGATCCTGAACCTTATTGACTAGATTCTTGTTCTGCTCGTTGAAATGATCGGCCAAATCAACCAGTTTGCCTCTCAGGTTCTGCTCTTCGGAGAATAGTGGCGCTTCGCGAGTCGCCTGGCCTTCTGTCAATTTGACGCCCACGCGATCAGCCTGCAGCTGGCGCTCAACGGCATCTATGTTGACTGCGCCGCCATTCTTCCGTGCTTCTCGTACGATGGCCTGTTGCAACTCAGGATTGGCGCCAGTGACACGCGGCGCGGCAGCTGCAGCTCCCATGTTCTGGGGCGCGCTTGCGGCCTGAGCATTAAGAACATCCTGAGCCGTTGCAGCCGCCGCTTCGGGATCGCGGATGCTACCCACGACAGCATTGCCTGCGCGCTTTACAGTACTGACTGCAGTGCGTGCAAGACCCCCGCGCAACGCTGCAACGCCTGGGATCACGCCGCTTGCAATGCTGGCGCGTTCGCCAAGATCGCTCAGCGTGGCTGACAAATTGCCGGTCGGATCGACTTTATCAGCGGCGAACTTCGCGACCTCACCAGGCCCACGCATGACCTCCCCAATGCCTTGCATACCCGCTTGCCCAGCATCGCTACGCGGCGCATAGGTAAGCGCCCCCTGTACCTTCTTTGCGGCCTCAAGATTGCCGCCACTGCCTAGATAGGTCGCTGCGGCCGGGATTGATGCAACAAAGCCTGTGCCGAGTGTTGTCGCATCCTCCAGCGCGCCGACAGCGGCTTGGCCGGCCGTAAAGCGAGTGGGGGCGCCCGCAAATCCTTCACCTTTGCGCCCGGCGAACTGTGCGAGTTCGTACGAATTCTCTGGATCACGTCCGACACGTCGCTTGAATTCAGCGGCGTCATAGCTGGTCGGGGACGATTGCGGTTTCAGCGTAGGCACGGTCTGCTGATCGAACTGCAGGCGAATGGCGCTCGCATTCGCATCAGGGGGAATGTTCGGCAACACGGTCTGCTGGAAATATGCATTGCGCGCCTGTTCCTGCGCATCCGGCGCGAGCGCTTTGAAGTTCGGATCGGCTACGACGTCAGACCAGGGGCGTGCCATGCATCACCAGAGCGGCTTGCCGTCAGCGCCCGCGGGAGCGCCTGAAGCGGCGGCCGTAGGCGGCCCGGCCCCCACACCAGCGCCACGCGCCGACGCCGTCCTCAGCCCTTCCTGAACGGCGTCCCGTTTGTTCTGCGCGGACTTCATCATGGCTTCCTTGAGCCCCTGATACCCGCCTTCGGTGAATGCCTTATGGAAGATTTCCACCGCATCCTTGATGTTGCCTTCAGCCGGCGCCGAGGCCCCGGTGCTACCACTCGAAAGCTTTGCGTATTCAGTGGCGGCCTCACGCATATACAGGACCAGCTGCGCGGAATCCTTGTCGCCTCCAAAAGAGAGGTTGTTCTTCAAGCCGACCAGCGCTCTATTGATTACGTTAGGCGCATTCGGCAACTTGGCGACCAACGGCTCAATCAGCGCAAAATCTTTCTCGAGTTTGCTGGCTTGTACATTCGCCGAGGCAGCCTGAGTCATCAGTTGCGCCGTGCTCTTCTTGGCTCCGTTGAAGTCAAGTTGGCCAGTGCGAACGAGATTCGCAACTTCATCCGGCGTTTTCCCGGGATTACGATCTATCAGCCCACGGAATGTCGCTTTCATCTGCTGCTGTGAGCGCATCCCGGCGGGCAATGAGACGCCGGCTTCCGAGAAGGCGCCCATGAGCGCGCTTTCATCCGGTGAGAAATTCTTCCCTTCCTGTGTTGGCGTCTGGGACTTCGGGATCGGCGCGAGCCCGGGCACGTCAGCGCCGGTTACTGAATTCTTCGGGATGAGCTTGTCGCCCGCATCCTTCCATTCGACCGTCGACTTCGGAGCGGCCGAAGCCAGCGTTTGGAAGGTCCCGGGCGCCACGAGCTCCTCACCAGCACCCAACTTGATCGGCGCAGGCGGCCCGTTCTCGATGTTCCCCGCGGTCGACAGCTGCTGCTGGAAGTTCTTCATCTGGTTGGGATCAGCCATCGGCCCGGTGTACGGCGCCTGAATGCCCAGCTGCTCGAGCGCGCCCTTCACGTCCGGGGAGTTCTGGACCAAATTCCAGTAAGCGCCTGGATCGGTAGCACCTTGCAGTCCGGTAGCCACGCGAGTCGCGGTCGTCGCGGCGGTCTGTCGGTCCGACTGCGCCTGCAGCTTGATCTCGCGGTCCTGCTGCTTGTTCTGCCAGTCGGCCGAATGGCGTACGAGCGTGTTCTTGAACGCGGTGTCCATCGCGCCCTGGTAATCGTTCTGCGAGCCCTGATAGGCTCCCAACAGCCCCGCACCCAGCCCGCTGCGACTGTATGGCGCCGACATGATTCCGAGGCCGAGCGAGATCAGCGACTTGTTTCTCGCAGCCGCCGCGGTCGACGGATCGACGTAGCCCTGCGTGGCGGGATCGGTCGGGAAGAGCCCATTGCCCAGCCCGTTCGCCGCAGTCTGTATGCCGCCGCCGAGACTCTGCAAGATGCTACTGAGGTCCATTACTGGATCTGAGTCCCTGGTCGGTTCTGGATCTGCTGGTGGCCCTGATACCTCGGGTCAGCGGCGAACATCTGTTTGAGCAGGCCGCCTTGCAGGGCGGCGACTCGCGCTTGCATCTCCGGGGGGACTTGACCGTTCGGCGCGTTCGCCAACAATTCGTACATGGCACCGGATGCGGTGTTCGCATCATTGGAGTTGAGGTTGTTGCCGAGCTTCTGCCAGTACGCCCTATCGAGAGATACCGCCGGCGTCATCATCCCGGCGATGACCGGTGCTGCCAGGATTCCAAGCCCAGCCGCTCCGCCGGCGAGACTGCCAGCTGCCGCACTGCTACTGGCCGGCGCTGCGGCAGCAGCTGCAGGGGCCGCTGCTGCTGCGGCTGGAGCTGCGGCGGCGGCTGCCGCTGGAGCCGCTGCCGCTGCAGGCTGTGCTGCTAGCCAAGCGGCGTTAGCGGCCTGTATACCTGCCGCATCAGCTCCAACCGTGGCTGCTGACGTTGCGGCTAGATCAGCCATGGCTGGG
>JAQNCM010000278.1 GCA_029237615.1 Mucilaginibacter sp. | reverse complement strand
TGCAATGACAAAGGTGGCTGCCCAAACTGGGATGCTTTCATTTGCTTTCGACCCTATTATTGCAATAGAAACAGCAGCGTCTATTGCTTTAATCGCCGCCCAAAGCCCTCCTCAGTTCGCAAAGGGCGGCGTAATACAAGGTCCTTCCCATGCGGATGGCGGTGTACCGTTAATTAATGGGTATACCGGCATGCCGGTAGCTGAAGTTGAAGGCGATGAAACCGTTGCGGTATTCAGTAAACAAACCACTGCCAATAATGGGCAGATCATTAGTGATCTGTTGTATAATAGCCAGTACCGGAACGGTGCACCCGTAACGGTAAATACAGCGCAGGCTGTTAGCGCAATGCGCTATGCAAATGGGGGTATGCTGCCACAGTTTAATAACAATGCAGGCGTAGGTAAACAAAGCGAAGCTGGTGGATCAGCTACCGGCGGAAATGATGATGTGGTAAGATTATTAGGAATGGTGCACGATAAACTTGATGATCTGGGCAAAAGGCCGATTGAATTTAACAACCGGGCTTATGAGCAATATACAACTAAGGTGGCAGCGATAAGGGGTGCCGCGAATGCCTAATTACAAATGCCAAAAGCGTTTTGTAAGGCATTAAGCTACTATTGCTCAATACCTTACATTATTACAAAAATTTAGCGTTTTCGGCATATTTGGTTGTAGTGTATTTTTTCCATAGGTTTAAGGCTCAACTTAAACTTAGAATTATGAAAAAACTATTGCTTCTGCTTCTGCTTTGGTTAGTATCGCCTCTTTTCTTAAAGGCACAAATGGTATCAGGATCTTTCAGTTATCCTGTAGATTCTATGAATAGAATAACGTATCAAGAAATTGTTAATATCAAAAGCAGTAAAACTGAATTATACAAAAAAGCTAAAAAGTGGTTTATACGAGACTTTAATTCGGGCAAAGATGTAATACAATTAGATGATGCTTTAGCTGGGGAAATTATTGGCAAGGGATTTTATATTGAAGAAACATTACATCAAAGTGAAGGTGAACTAAGGAATTATAAAAATAACATTTGGTATACCGTCGCTATAAAAGTAAAAGATGGAAAATATAGAATTATCATAAATGACCTACAGATCGAATATCATAATGTGAATGATAAAGAGCCTTTGGAAAATATTTTAATAAAAATGACACCAATGGGCTCAAATGATGGTGAAGGGTTAGTCTTTTGGCTTGGACCGAATAGTAAAATTAAAAAGCAAATCGCTAACCTTAAGGAATTTATGTTAGCGAAGGATGATTTCTAAAACGCTGTACTACAAACAAAAAAAGCGGCTACTTAGCCGCTATTACTCAATGTCTTACATTATTACAAAAATTTAGCGTTTTTAGCATATTTGCCGGGGAGTTATATTTTTCATAGGTTTAGGGCTAACCTTAAACTTAAAAGTCATGAAAAAATTATTACTCCTAATTTTCTTACTTCCGCTTCTTTCAAAAGCACAATCTGATTCAATAAAATCATTAAAAGATACGCTAGGGCTATCAACGTTGCAATTCGATAAATCCGGCCTGATCACTTATAATACCGTTGAAATATTACCAGGTCTTAGTAAATCGGAAATTTACCAACGAGCAAAGATATGGGCCGCGTTGGCTTTTAATTCAGCAAGAAATGTCACACAGTTTGATGATGATTCGGGGACTAATATCGTTATCAAGGCTTTAACACAACAATATTACATTTATAAGTTTTTAGGTACTCCC
Source organism: Mucilaginibacter sp. (assembly GCA_029237615.1). GTDB lineage: Bacteria > Bacteroidota > Bacteroidia > Sphingobacteriales > Sphingobacteriaceae > Mucilaginibacter. Next base: position 27,834 of record JAQNCM010000278.1, on the reverse strand, counting down.
TACCCGGTCTTCTATCTCATGTATTTTAGTTTACATTTTACATTTAAGGATAATAAATATCGTGCAACTTTTGAAAAATTTAGCGTAGAAATCCCGCAATCAACTGAGGTAATACCACAGAAGTATGGTTTGGAAACATTGTACCGTAACCTAAAAGAATGGAATGGCAATATAAAGAGCGGCAACTCGGATTTTAATAGGACAATGGATATTACAAGGCGTATGGCAAGATTGGAGGCTGAAATAATTAATAACTTAAATAGTTTTGCGGTAACAACTTTAGTAGATATAAAAAAAGGAATGTTAAAATCTGCAAAAGGGGATGATTTTTAACTGCTAAAAAAAATAACATTAAAAAAGCGGCTATTTGGCCGCTTTTTTTGTTTGGTACTGTTTTAATCCTAATGTGACCATTTCGAGGTATACCTCTTCGAGTGTTTTCTTTACTCCTTGATCTTCGAGGTCCATTTTAAGGATTTTTAACGTTCGATGTAATTCCTGTGGTACATTTTTTAATGTGATCGCTGCCATGTGGTAAAAATATAAAAATATAATTACAATAAAAATTTGTTTTATAAAATTACAATTATATATTTGTTGTAATTATATTAAAAAATAAATACAACAACATGGATTTTTTAAATTATGAGTACCAGGGGAAAGTTATTGAGTTTTTAATGGCTGATGACCTGATGATTAATGCAACCGAAATGGCTGCTGTATTTGGTAAGCGTCCGGTTGATTTTTTGGAAACAAAAGGCGCAAAAGAATTGATCGCTGGATTAGAATTACGCACAATTGGTGATTTCAACGGTTCGAAAATCGAACAGTTAAACGCTGGAAACGCACTTTTTAAAATCAAAAAGATCGTCGAAAGTGCGAATTTCGCACCCATTTTAATCACAGCTGAAGGCAAAGAACATGGTGGAACCTGGATGCACCGGTGGTTGGCAATTGACTTTGCTATGTATTTAGATGTAGATTTTAAAATTTGGATTTTAGAGCGCATCGATTATTTGTTTATAAGCTTTGCCAAATCCCATCGGCAATTAGTTATAAAAGAAAATCAATTAATCAAGGAACGCCAAAAAATATTAGCTGAACATTCAAACGATCCCGTGATTCAAAAACTAGCGGTGGTTGATGATGAATTAAAGGAAATTCGCAATAAGAAAAGTTCTGAGACCCGTAAAACCTATAAAGGCTGGACTCTCGGTATATAATAAATTTTAAGTCAACTGGTTGCTGAACAGCAACTAGTTGCTGCCGATGGAAGGCCCAGATAACTTAACAAAAAATCCCAGGTGTTAGCAGCACCTGGGACAACATATAATCGTAACCCTTACAAGATTAAAATTATGCTCAAAGATAATAAAAAGCAGCCTGAACCCAAACTGACATCCACCGAGGTGTTATGGAACGAAGTGATCTTTTTTATAGATACTGCGGATCCTTTAAACTGCATTGAGCAGCTTACCTATTTACTTACTGAAAACCATGTTACCGGCGATGGGCGTTTCAAACCGGATGAGTACCGCGATTTTTATGCGGTTATCCGTTTGCTAACGCAAATTGCGCGGCTTCCAAAAAAATCCCTTAAACTTGTATAATGGAAGAGCGGTTGAAATTAATTAGCCTACAATCGGCACTGGACGAGTTAAGGCGCGTTAGCCAGTTTGAAAACAACTGGCTAAAACATAACCATCCGGATATCTACAAAGATATGAAAGAAGCCAGTGGGGTAAATGATGGCAATTACAATACATACCTAATGAAAAGAATGAGCAAGCGTTTTGAAGATTTGCGGCTTATTAAAAAGGAACTAAGTAAAAAGCATTAAGGAATAGCATCCGGCGGGGGTTGCCCTGGTTTCCTACTACCGAACCTCCGCTGCAGCTTCATCATCTCGCGCGCCTTAAAAGCTTCCGCTATATGGATATAAACCATTGTGGGCGCTGTGCTTTTGTGGCCGAGCAGCTTACTGATCACCAGTACCGGCACGCCATCGATAGCCAGCCAGGTGGCAAAAGTATGCCTCCCTACATGGGAGGTTAATACCTTCTTGAAGCCTGCTAACCCGCTTAAAGGCTTTAGTTCACGGTTGTAAGCCTGGTCGCTATGAATCCCGAGGGTATCAGCCTGCAGGTCGTTTATAAACTCCCAGGCTATCGGGATGATCGGAATGCGCAGCGGCTTGGGCTCCTTTTTTGTCCATCGTCGTTTTGTGGGCACAAAAACAATTTCATCTCCATCTATCCAATCCTTATTCCACCTTGAAAGATCAGAGATCCGCAGGCCTGTAAAACATGAAAATAAAAAGGCCCGCAGGTTACGCCGGTCATTCGGCGCTGTATCGGGGTTCCAGTATAGGTCCAGTAATAAGTTAAGTTCATTTTCTTCCAACCATGTAGGATTAGTCTCTTCGGGCGCGATAGCGAACTTCTTATAGTTCAAATTAACATCGATTCGGTTTTCGTAGGCAAAGTTGATATAGGTTTTTATATCCTTAATTCGCACCCATACCGTGTTTTCACACATGTGTTTTCTTAAATAATCGGCATATTTCTCCAGCCAGTTACCATCTATGGCGATGATCTCTATGTCAGCGCCGTTTAAATAACCTTTGAGCCAATTAAGGCTGGTAGTATGCGGCCGTGCGGTACTGGCTTTGATCCGCTCCTTTTTCTTTTCTGATTTTTGGCGGTACCTGATAGCATACTGCATATAAGCGCATATAAGGTGGCCGCCTTTATATTGGTTAACCTCGCGATAAATATCGGCTATAGTAAATTCCTGCCCCCTTTTTAAGAATCCCATCACAACTTTCCAATATTTTGCCCGCTCCCGCTCAATGATGGCGTTATATGTGGTCAGCTCCTGGTCGTCTGGGTACCTTTGAAGCAATTGCTTTTTATTCCAGTCTATTTTATTTACCGGCCAGTTTAAATTATTGATGGGTACCTGGTCGTGCTCCTCGCCAACGATCAGTTGAATGTACAGTGAAACGGTCCCGTTTTTTTTCGGGCGCTGCTTGTTATACCAAAGCTGCACAGTGCACTCAGACATTAGTAAAAAATACTACGTTTAAAAATGTTGGAATAATGTTGGAATGGATCTCCAACATTTCGGGTGTTTAAAAAAATAAAAAAGTACTCCTGTTTAAGATAGGAGCCCTTTTTATAGCTGACGGTATTATATACCGTGAAATTTCGTGATCCCATTAGGATTCGAACCTAAGACCTACAGATTAGAAATCTGTTGCTCTATCCAGCTGAGCTATGGGACCATTCGCGATTTTCGCGGTGCAAATATGCAAAAATCTGTTTAAACTGACAAATCAGCCGTTTAATTAATCATGTTGTTTTTATGGTTTTACCGAAACCCTATCAATTACCCTTTTTTCAGGTCAGAATAAAATTTACATCCTTTGTAAAAACGATTCCATCCTTTAACCACATCACTAAAAGAATGATCCAAACTAAAAGAATTTGTTGAGTTGCCATCGCGGTAAAAAATATCAAGCCCATGTCCAACTTTAATCCTTTTGTGCAGTAAACTTTTATTAGCCTTTGCAATACGGTCGCAAAACCTGTTTAAAGTTGGTATACGTGTATCGTCAAGTATTACAAACGCCTCATTACCTAACGTCAAACTTGACCATAATGTAGATTCCCGGAAAGGTGTATAATAGGGAGAATCTATCAATATTAGCTCTGCCTCTTGTAAATGTTTTAGCAATTCATCGTCAATCTCCCAATCTTTCACTAAAAAAGCGCCCAAAAAACGAGTTTTAAGTGGCCTGATAAATGGTTGCAGTTTCACTTTTTCCTCGTCATTAAGCGTTTTCAAGGTTTCATTCATCCAAAATTCACTGTCTTCGATACTTACTACAGAACATCCTGCGTTTAAAAAAGCCTTTGTGCTGCGGCCGCTTCCAAATTCAAAAACCTTTTGAATCCCTTGTGCTTTACATAATTCAACAAGAAACTCCAATGAAGCATCAGGCAATGCAGCATATGCTTCTGGATGATCTCCTTCGTTAAACTCTTTATTGATAGAATTTAAATAAGCTTTAACATTTTCAGATTTCGACATTATATTTATGTTAGTTAGTACTATTTCAAACTGGAAAACTCAAATAAAAAGGTTATTTGTATGCTTTGTTAACCAAACGATTTTAATACGTTGCGAACCGTCGTTAAATTATTGCAATAGCCGGATGGTTTTAATAGTAAAAGTAACAATAGATTTAATTATTGAAAATATATTAAAAAAAGCTGTTAAAAATAAAATGCCAGACTGCTAAGCCTGGCATACAATTCATTCTTTTGATTAATACATGATTACCTTATAACAAATATGGCTTCTTCTTTTTAACCAAAAGCTTTCCGTGCGGTTTGCCCTGCGATTTAGTCTCATCCACACCGTTGTTCACCCCTCCGGGATTTTGTGATTGATTGTTTGTTTGAAAGCGGGCACTATCAGCTTCGCTTTCAATCCTGTTATCTTTATTTGTCATGGCTTTAATATTTTAATTGGTTAACATAAAAACAATTAGACACGCTGTTGGTTTTGCGATTTATTATTATTTAACTTTTATTTACAATTGTTGATTACATCCTTGTTTTCTAATAAACATATAAGAAAATACAATGTTTCACTCTCATTATAAAAGAAAGAATTATCGGTAAAAACAGTATTCCAAAAGTTTGCCTGGAGTATTTTTTGGTGGGATAAAAATCAATTGACCGGTTACGCCCGTTAAAGAAGCTAAAGCGCTTGCGTAAAATAATTTTGATATATTCGTGCGTTAAAATCAGTATTATGAAGATTGGAAAAACGCCGTTAATATCGATAGCCTTGTTATCTGTCTGCTTATTGCAGTTTGCGCTTAAACGCGTGCTGGATGCTGCGCAAATGGCTTATTATTCGCCATTTTTTGATGGGATGCTTGTTGGCGTTGTGTTTGTTTATGTGCTGTATTATGCCAATATTTATGTTACTGCCAAGAGAAATAACAGGAAAGAACAGTTAAGTAATTAATATGTTGAATTGAGTTTTACCGGTGTTAAAGGAAGGATTATATTGAACTGCGTACCTTTTCCGGGTTTACTTTCAATACCAATTGTTCCGTTTAACGCCTCAACATGACTTTTTACAAGGAATAAGCCTAATCCTTTTCCTTCAATAGCCGAATTAAATCGTTTATATGGTTTAAAAACATCTTCTTTATACTTAACTAAATCAATTCCAAGTCCGTTATCTGATATCTTTATCACTAAAGAATCCGGCTTTTTATCAATACTGATCTTTATTTCAGGCACTTTTTCTGACCTGTACTTTACGGCATTACTTATCAGGTTATAAAAAACACTATACAGATAAGCCTTATGAGAAAATAAAAATGTTGGTCCGGCCGGCATTTCAATTTTTGCACCCGAATAGGCTATAGTCTCTTTCAAATCAGTGCTTACATTGTTCAACAGTTCGTTTAGGTCGATATTTTCTTTTGTTATTTCTACGGAGCCATCAGTAACAGACAGGATCTTACTTAAATCCCTAATCACATCGTCCAGCCTGTGGATAGCATTTTTTAATCCCAGAGTACACTGCGCTACTGTTTCAGGATCATCCTTATCCATCTCTAAAAGAGTAGTTATCCCCATAATGTTAGCAACCGGCGAACGCAGATTATGCGATACCACATAACCGAATTGCTGGAGTTCTTTGTTACGCTTATAAAGATCATCAGCAAATAGTTTCAGTTCGGCTTCAGCATTTTTCCGTTCAGTTATATCTGTATGTATGGATATCCGGCGTTCAAGCTTTTTATTTTTATCTAATACAGGCGTCACTTCTATCAAATTCCAATAACTTGTGCCGTCCTTTCTGTAGCATTTTATTTCTGTGGTATAGGGCAACCCCTTACTTAATTGTTCAAGCATTCGCTGCTTCATGTCCGGAGCAGCGTTTGATTGCAGCAAGTCGCCGGGGTATTTCCCGATGGCCTCATCCAGGGAAAATCCGTTCATCTGCGAAAAGCCGTTATTAACCCATTCAATAATTCCCGACCCTTCGGCAATTATAACCCCGTTAGTTGCCTTATCCGCAACAATTGATAGCTTTTTAAGATCTTCCTGGAGAGATATACGGTCAGTAATATCTTTAACAACTCCATATACTTCAATAATTTCCCCGTCGTGAACCACCGGTATCAGCGTAAGGTTTACGTGAAGGCTTTTACCTGTTGCAGCATACATTTGCATGTCGTAGGTTTCGGCTTCACCATGCTTCCGTGCCTTATGAAACATCTGAAAGACCTTTCTTCTATAGGCAGACAGGAAGAAATTAATAAGTGGTTTTCCCTTCACGTCATCTGATGTATAGCCTAAATCAGCGGTTAATTTTGTATTTATGGTATCAACGGTTCCATCAATGTTCATGTGGACAATGCCAAACGGGTGTTTGGCGAAGAAATTTGAATGGGAGGAGGTGATTTTATTCCGGATATTATTCGCTTCTATAACATCAGTGATATCTTTTGAATTAAGTAAAAATCCATTTATATCATTATTATTAAGCATGCAGGTAACTAAAGACTCTACCCATTTATAACTGCCATTTTTTAACCTGAACCGATAAGGTTTGAGTATTATCGTTTCATCAGGCGTTAGGTTTCGCAATTGATTCAAAATATCCGGTAAATCATCTTTATGAATGTAATTCCAAAGATTAGTTCCTTCAAGCTCGGCAGTGGTATAGCCTGATAAATTTTTTACAGCGTTCCCCAAATATTGATAGTTGCCGTACTTATCTATAATAGAGTGATATTTTAGTACATGTTCACCAATCGTTCCGCATAAATTCTTGTGATCTGTTACCATCTAAACGCAACTTAAAGCTTTTTTACGTTGCAAATAAAAAAAAGTTAATTATTAAAGTAACATTCAAATTCAAAATTTAGTTATGAAGTTGTCTATCAATGGTCCAAATCTTTTTAAAAGTGTTCAAATTAACTTATGTGAAGGCACATTTGAATTATGCATTTACCCCAAAAAAAACTTCGCGGATACAAACAAAATTTGGTAGATAAATATTTGCGAAATATTACATATAATTGCATTCTATTATAAACCATTTGCTGATTTAAGCAGATAAATTTATATGTAAATAAAACATTTAATAAAATAAAGGAATTTATTTACAGGGATAGGTACCAGCAAAACTACCGGTTTTGCTAAAAAAAACAGGACACGCTATTTATTAAAAAGCAGATTTTTACTTTTTAAAACTATAAAGTGTTTTTTTTACAATAAGTAAATCATACTTTTATCAGATTTTTTTTAAATAAACTTATTTATGATCATAATTGCTGACGGTGGCTCAACTAAAACAAACTGGTGCCTGGTTACCGAGGAAGGGAAGAAAGTATACTTCAACACCGAAGGTTATAACCCTTATTTTTCAGGCACCGAATACATTATCCAGTCATTAAGGGATAGCTTGCCAACGGACCTTGAAAAAGACGAGATAACTGAAGTAAACTATTACGGTGCCGGATGTTCAACGCCCGAAATGCGTAAAATTGTTGAAGAGGCCATGAAAGTGGTGTTTAACAAGGCAAGAGTTTATATTGGCCATGATCTTTTAGCCGCAGCCAGGGCCTTGTTGGGTAATAAAGAAGGCTTTGCAGCCATACTGGGTACCGGAACAAATACCTGTATTTATGATGGTAAAGAAGTTATAAATAATATTGATTCCGGAGCGTATATATTGGGTGACGAAGGCAGCGGATGTTATATCGGCAAAATGCTATTGGTTGATTATTTAAGGGGATACATGCCCGAGGCGGTACGTAAAAACTTTTGGGACACCTTTAAACTTACTCCCGATGATGTAAATGAGCAGGTTTACACCCAGCCACGCGCCAATCGTTTTTGTGCAAGCTTTAGCAAATTTGTATATGATAATAATGTGCACATCGAGTATTCACGTAACCTGGTGCGCACCTCATTTGAAGATTTTTTCCGTAACCTGGTTACTCATTATCCCGACTATCAAAAGTACACCTTCAATTGTATAGGTTCAGTGGGATATAATTTCAGAAATGTGCTGGAGGAAGTAGTTACAGAAAACGGAATGGTAGTAGGTAATATCATTCGTTCGCCTATTGATAATTTAGTAAAATTCCATTTGGAGCTTGCGCCTTCTCAAATATAGAAGCAAAGGCCTGAATTAAGAAAAAGCCTGAAAGATTTGAGATCTTTCAGGCTTTTTCAATTATTAGCCCTTAGCTTCTTGCTTCCTGCCTCTCATTTCTTGCTTCTCACGTCACTTATCAATATTCATATCGTTATGAAATATCTTCGCATATTTGCGGCGGTCGAATTTATATAGCTTGGCGGCGCGGTATGATACCCCCTTTTGTTTTTCGTCAAGTTCTTTCAAAAAGCCATAACTCAGCATTTTTTTCCTGAAATTTCTTTTATCAAGCTTTTTATTTTCAACAGCTTCATAAAGCGATTGCAATTGGGTAAGCGTAAATTTCTCGGGTAATAGCTCAAATGCTATAGGCTGATAATTAAGTCGCCTGCGAATTTTGTTAAACGCAGTTTTAAATATCTCGGAGTGGTCAAATGCAAGTTTTGGAAGTTCATTAACGGGATGCCAAAAAGCTTTACGCGCATATTGGGTGATAGGCCTGAGTTCCTTCTGCCCGTTTATCCGTATCAGCGCATAATAAGCTACCGTTATTACCCTGCCCTGCGGGTGCCGGTTAACTTCGCCAAACGTATGAAACTGCTGCATATGCAGATCGCGCAATCCGGTTAGCTCATATAGTATCCGTTCGGCAGCATCATCAATACTCTCGTCTTGCTCAACAATATAGCCTGGCAATGCGAGCCAGTCTTTAAAAGGTTCCTCGTTACGTTCAATTAATAATATCTTGAGTTCTCCGGCTTCAAATCCAAATATTACACAGTCGATGGAAAATACCGAATCAAATATAGGCAGCTTTACTTCCAATCTTCGATAGTTTTTAGGTTAATAAATTTATTTTTTCTGGTTAAGCGCTAATGTAAAAAAAAAAAAATTAAATTTAATGGTGTAATTTTCACACACTATCTTCGTGCCTATAAATTACGGTGTAAAAAATGCATAAAATTTCAAAACTGGCAGTTCTTACATCAGGCGGCGATGCACCGGGTATGAACCCATGTATCCGGTCTGTTGTTAGAACGGCTATATACAACGGTCTGAATGTAGTAGGCATCAGACGCGGTTACCAGGGTCTTATTGAGGATGATATGTATGAAATGGAAACCCGCTCTGTAAGCAATATTTTAAATTTAGGCGGCACAATTTTAAAAACAGCGCGCTGTTTACCTTTCCGTACGGATGAAGGGATGGAGACCGCTTATCAGAATTTAAAAAAACACGAGATAGATGCACTTGTAGTGATCGGTGGAGACGGTACTTTTACAGGGGCACTTCGTTTTTCAAAAAAATATCCAGACATAGCGGTTTTAGGAGTACCGGGTACTATTGACAATGATCTTTACGGATCAACCTACACGCTCGGCTTTGATACGGCTACCAACACAGTAATTGAGGCTATTGATAAAATACGTGATACGGCAGATGCGCACGACCGTTTGTTTTTTGTTGAAGTAATGGGCCGTGACTCAGGCGCTATCGCCTTACGTGCCGGGATATCCTGCGGCGCAGAAGCCATTTTATTACCTGAAAAAACTACAGCAATTGATGATCTGATAGAAAACCTGAAAAATGGCCAGCTAAATAAAAAGTCGTCAAGCATAGTAATTGTGGCTGAAGGTGATAAAAACGGCGGTGCTTACGATATAGCCAAAAAGGTACAAAAAGAAGTAAACTTTTACGATGTGAAAGTTACAATATTAGGGCACTTACAGCGCGGCGGCAGCCCATCGGCATTTGACCGGATATTGGGAAGCCGGCTGGGGTATGCTGCAGTAAACGCATTGATAAAAGGTGAAACGCAAATGATGGTAGGCCTTGAGGCCAATCATATCAAATTAACAAACCTCGAAGAAGCACTTAATCAACATGAATTTAAACTGGAAGAAGATTTGATGCAGATGGCTGAAATACTATCTATATAAGTAATGGTTGCGGTTGTATATAGCGGATCAAACTATGCCGAATGGAGGCTTACTGATAAAGACAGAATTGTAGCTTCCTTTAAAACAAACGGTATAAATCCATATTTCAATGATGAAAAGCACATCATTCAACTGTTAAATAAAAACATAAACCTGATACATCATGCCGAAGAAATAAAACGCATTTATTTTTTTGGTGCCGGATCATCATCCCCCGAGCTTAGCACCATTGTACACAATGCCCTGTCGGCTTTTTTTAAATTTGGGAAAGTAACTGTTGACCATGACATTGCCGGTGCGGCTATTGCATGCTGTAAAAACTCGCCGGGTATAATAAGCATAATCGGCAGCGGCTCAAATGCTGCCTGGTACGATGGAAGAAAAGTAAAACCAAATAATTATGGTCTTGGTTATATTTTAGCCGACGAGGGATCGGGCAACTGGCTTGGAAAGCAATTAGTAAAAGGCTTTATGAACGAGAAACTCCCGGAAAATATTCAGAAGAAATTTGTTCAGCGATACGATTTTGACCGGAAAACTTTGTTAGAAAAAGTTTACAGGCAAAAGCAGCCAGCAGTGTTTTTGAGCTCATTTACAGAATTTTATGCGGACAATAAAGAAGATAATTATTTAAAAAACATCATCAAAAATGGTTTTGATTTATTGATTAAAACATATTTATTACCCCTGCATGATGAACATCCCGAAGCTTTGTTGTATTTTGCGGGCTCCGTTGCGGCAGGCTTTCACAGCCAGTTATATGAAGCCGCTGCCGATGCAAACCTTAAAATTGCGAATATCATTAAAGAACCCATAAACAATTTATTAACGTATTATTCAAGTAAAAATTAAAAAAACATGAAAATAGGAATTAACGGTTTCGGCCGTATTGGCCGCCTGGCATTCAGGGCTGCAATTGAAAGACCCGACATTGAAGTTGTTGGTATTAATGACCTTGTTGAGCCTGATTATATGGCCTACATGTTAAAATACGATTCAACTCATGGTCCTTTTAAAGGCACTATTGCTGTAGAAGGCGGTCATTTAGTAGTAAACGGCAAAACTATCCGTGTTACTGCTGAGAAAGATCCTGCTAACTTAAAATGGAACGAAGTTGGAGCAGAGGTTGTAATTGAATCAACCGGTTTATTTTTAACTAAAGAAACAGCTCAAAAACATATTGACGCAGGTGCCAAAAAGGTAGTAATGAGTGCCCCGGCTAAGGACGATACTGCTACATTTGTAATGGGCGTAAATCATAAAAAATTAACAGCGGCAGATACAATTGTATCAAATGCTTCATGTACCACCAACTGCCTTGCTCCTATCGCCAAAGTATTAAATGATAGCTTTGGCATTGAAGAAGGCTTAATGAGCACAGTACACGCCGTTACAGCCACTCAAAAAACAGTTGACAGCCCTTCAGCTAAGGATTGGAGAGGCGGTCGTGGTGCTTATCAAAACATCATCCCTTCATCAACAGGTGCGGCTAAAGCAGTTACTTTAGTTATCCCTGAGCTTAAAGGTAAACTGACAGGTATGTCATTCCGCGTGCCGGTTGCTGACGTTTCTGTTGTTGATTTGACTGTTCGCCTTAAAAAAGGTGCAACTTATGAAGAGATAAAAGCAGCAATGAAAACCGCTTCAGAAGGTGATCTTAAAGGAATTTTAGGCTACACCGAGGATGATGTTGTTTCCGAAGATTTTAGAGGTGATGCACGTACATCAATATTTGATGCAAAAGCAGGTATTGCTTTGAATGATAACTTTGTTAAAGTAGTATCATGGTATGATAATGAATGGGGATATTCAAACAAACTAATTGACCTTGTACAGGAATTAGGTAAAATTTAAATATCAATTTTAAATCCAAATTGAAAAGCCGGCTTTCGAGCCGGCTTTTTTTGTACAATTTTTCCCACATATCGATATGAATGCCTGCTATTTTCAGGCATATACCTTAATCAAAAGTTGCATACGAGTCCTCAACGCCATGCCGCACAGATACCTACCATTATCAGAAGTCCTCTTTCTGATTTACTTTTATTAGCTTTAATCAAATTGTTTATTTCGTAAGACTCTCGTATTTGCTATGAAATTTAAAAAAATATTTTGTTTGGCGGCGCTGATATTCCCGGGGCATTTTTTATTGGCGCAGAATGTTGATATCCCAGCAAAAATAGAACAGCACAATTACGATCCCTCTACCCTTATATGGCTTAATAAACCGGCGGCTAAATGGGATGATGCAATACCGGTTGGCAACGGCCGCCTTGGGGCGATGGTATTTGGTGGAGCAATGCAGGAAAATATACAGTTAAACGAAGACACTTACTGGACGGGCGGTCCATACTCATCTGTTGTGAAAGGTGGATATAAATATTTGCCCGAAGTGCGCAATTTAGTTTTTAAAGGAAGGTTTTTAGAAGCCCAATCCCTTTTCGGAAGAAAGCTAATGGGTTATCCGGTTGAACAGCAAAAATATCAATCCTTAGCAAATCTGGTGCTATTTTTTAAATCTATAAAACAAATTGCCGGGTACAAACGATGGCTGGACCTTGAAACCGGCATTACCGGTGTGGAATATACCAGTAACGGCATAAGTTACCGGCGTGAGGTTTTTTCGTCAGCGCCTGATCAGTTTATTGCCGTAAGATTGACGGCAAACAAGCCTGGCAGCATTTCTTTTACTGCGAATTTAAGAGGGGTCAGGAATCAGCAGCATTCCGATTATGCCACAGATTATTTCAGAATGGATGGTCTGGACGGAGACGGATTAGTATTAAAAGGAAAATCGGCTGATTATTTGGGCATTACCGGGAGAATTAAATATGAGGCCCGTATAAAAGCAATTCCGGAGGGCGGCACGATGACGGTAAACGGCGCCGACCTAGTGATAGAAAATGCCAATGCAGTTACCCTTTATTTTGTAGCTGCTACCAATTTTGTAAACTACAAGGATGTTAGCGCTGATGAAGATAAAAGGGTAAAAGATTATTTAAAAAGCATCGAAGGTAAAAGTTACCCTGCATTAAAAGATGTGCATTTAAAGGATTATAAAAGCCTCTTTGACCGGGTAAGCCTTCATTTGCCGGCCACAACAAATTCATGGCTGCCAACTGAAGAACGGTTAACAAACAGTATGAAGGATAAAGATTCGCAATTGGCAGCCCTGGCTTACCAATTTGGGCGATATGTATTGATTTCTTCTTCACGGCCAGGAGTGCAGGCTGCTAATTTACAGGGAATATGGAATAATGAAATGAACCCGCCGTGGGATTCAAAGTACACAACTAACATTAACCTGCAAATGAATTATTGGCCGGTGGAATCAGCAAACCTTTCGGAGTGCGCGTTGCCGTTTATTCAGTTCATGAAAAACATCACTGACGAGGGGACAAAGGTGGCTAAAGAAAACTACAATTGCCGGGGCTGGGTCTTACATCAAAATACCGACCTCTGGATGGTAGCAGCACCAATGGACGGCCCAACCTGGGGTACTTTTACCACTGGCGGCGCATGGCTCTGCGATGAGTTGTGGGACCATTATCAATACACAGGCGACAAAAAATATCTTGCAGATATTTATCCCGTGATAAAAGGTTCAGTTGAATTTTTCATGGATTATCTGGTGGTGGACCCAAGTAAACAGTGGCTGGTCACCAATCCGTCTACCTCACCTGAAAATTTTACCGGAAGCCCTGGAAACGGGCCATACTTTGACGAAGTTACCGGTAGTATTTTGCCTGGAACTACCATATGTGCAGGTTCCTCTATCGATATGGAAATTATTACTGATCTTTTTACAAATTACATCCGGGCGTCAACATTACTGGGTAAAGATGCTGATTTCAGATTAAAAGTTTCTTCTACAAAAAACCGGCTGCGCCCACCTCTTATTGGACGCGACAGCACCTTACAGGAGTGGACAGAAGATTGGAAACAGTTGGAAAAACAACACAGGCATTCTTCACCTTTATACGGATTGTATCCGGGAAATGTATTTTCCATTAAAAACACTCCGGGTTATATAGATGCGATAAAAGCCGTTCTAAATAAAAGAGGAGACGGGAGCAGCGGATGGTCAAGAGCATGGAAAACTGCGCTATGGGCCCGGCTACGGGATGGCAACAGGGCTTACAATATCCTTAAAGGTTATTTTGCGCAACAAACTCTTCCACAGCTTTTTGCTAAAGGGGGCACTATGATGCAGATTGATGGTACCATGGGAATGACTGCCGCAATAACAGAAATGCTTGTACAGTCAAATAATGGATTAATTGATCTTTTGCCGGCGCTTCCGGATGAGTGGGACCAGGGCGAATTTAAGGGCGTATGTACAACAGGTGCATTTGAGCTGAATATTAAGTGGGCACAAAATAAAGTAACCGTAGTTGAGGTTTTGTCCAGGCAGGGAAACCTATGTCATATTTATGCTGCGAACAAATTAAACGTGACTTTAAACGGCAAAAAGGTAAAAGTGCAAATGCTAGAAGACGGGTCTATACAATTTCCAACAATCAGAGGTGATATTTATACACTTACGCAAAGCCAAAAAGGATAGCTTCCGCTACATTAACTCATTATCCTTTTTTTCATGGTAAGTTTTGTAAGCCAGGTAATAAAAAAACACTGAAATAATTACATTAAGAACAATTCTGCCTGTGTTAAGATCTGAGGAATTGGTGATAACCTGGTATATCACCAGTATTAAAGCAAGTGTTCCGGCAATTAAATAAAGGATCAGGAATTTAGGATTCATGTTGGTAAGTCTGTTTATTACAAACCTATCCTTTATTAATATGTTTTATCGTTCGTTTTTAATATTTGTCAAGAAATATTTTGGTAACGCCCAACTATCCTAAGATAGCTGCATTTCACTTATCAATATGACTTTACCTTTTGTTTAATCTCCTCTTCTTCCGGATAAGTTTTATATGCAAGGAAAAAGAACACCATGTCAGGTACCGTAATTAACAAAACCATCCCTGGATTAAAATCCGGAAAATTATCCACTATTTGATAAATAAGCAATGCTAATCCTAATACACCACCAAGCAAATAAACATAACGAAATTTCGGATTCATAAATAAGAGTCATTAATGATAATAATCCCTTTTACGCATACAAGAAGAAAAAGTTGCTTAAAATTCAATTATCATCTTAATGTCTGATAAACAATGACTTACCTCTTTAATTCATATTTTGAAGGAACATTTGCAGCTTTCTTAAAAACAGCTGCCCCTAAAGGCGGAATAGTTATGAGAACAGAGTTTTCTCTGCCATGCCATTTAACCACTTCACTGTTAACAATTTCAGCATTTGAGATTCCACTTCCCCAGAAAATTTTAGCATCAGAGTTAAATATTTCTTGCCACTTACCTTTTGAAGGCACACCAACCCTGAAGCCATAATGCGGATTTGGTGTCATATTTAAAACAACCACAAGGTCGTTAGCTTCTTCCAACCCCTTACGGGTGTATATCAATATCGAGTCATTAGCATTGCCCCCGTCTATCCATTCAAAACTGCTCCATTCGAAGCCTTTTTCATACAATGCAGGTTCGTCACGGTACAAATTATTTAAAGCTTTAACGGTTTCCTTTATACCCTGGTGACTTGGATATTCCAGCACATGCCAGTCTAATGAATATTGATAGTTCCATTCGCTCCCCTGGGCAAATTCATCACCCATAAATAGCAACTTTGTGCCGGGATGGGTGAACATATAGCTGTAAAGCAACCGTAGATTAGCAAACTTCTGCCATTCGTCACCCGGCATCTTATTCAACATAGAGCCCTTGCCATACACTACCTCATCATGCGAAAAAGGCAGCATAAAATTTTCGGTAAAAGCATAAATCAAACTAAAAGTGATCTGATTATGGTGATATTTACGATATAAAGGATCGGTTGAAAAATATTTTATTGAATCGTGCATCCAGCCCATCATCCACTTCATACCAAATCCAAGTCCGCCGGTAAAGGTTGGCCGGCTTACCCCGGTAAACGACGTTGATTCTTCTGCGATGGTTTGCGTATCAGGGAAATGACTATATACAGCCTCGTTAAATTCTTTCAAAAAGGAAATAGCTTCAAGGTTTTCATTACCACCGTAAACATTTGTCTCCCATTCGCCGTGTTTGCGTGAATAATCCAGGTAAAGCATGGAGGCTACGGCATCAACCCTTAGCCCATCGGCGTGATATCTGTCCAGCCAAAAAAGCGCATTGCTTATTAAAAACGCCCGCACTTCGTTACGGCCATAATTAAAAATGTATGATTTCCAATCAGGATGAAATCCTTTACGAACATCAGCATGCTCATACAGGTGTGTACCATCAAAATTATACAATGCATGTGCATCTCCCGGGAAATGCGAGGGAACCCAATCCAATATCACGCCAATACCTGCCTGGTGTAATTTCTCGATCAGGTACATTAGCTGCTGAGGAGTTCCGTATCTTGATGATGCTGCATAAAAACCAGATATCTGGTATCCCCAGCTCGGATAATATGGATGCTCCATTATCGGCATAAACTCCACATGCGTAAAGCCCATTTCCAATATGTAAGGCACCAATTTGTCAGCAAGCTGGTTATAAGTTAAAAACTGGTCGGGACTTTCCATGCCCCGTGCCCACGAACCGATGTGCATTTCGTAAACCGAATAAGGTTTATCAAGCGCGTTATGTTCATGACGTTTTTTCATCCAGTCGCCGTCCTGCCATTCATAATAAGTGTCGGCAACTATCGAAGCGGTATGCGGAGCAACCTCCCATCTGAGGGCGAAAGGATCGCTTTTTTCAAGATCTTCGCCGGTTGATGACTTTATAAGGTATTTATAGGTTTCACCGACTCCAACATTTGGAATAAAACCTTCCCAAATACCTGATGCATCCCAACGGATATATAATGGGTGTGCTGATCGGTTCCAGCCATTGAAATTGCCTATTACCGATACATGTTGTGCATTTGGCGCCCAAACAGCAAAATAGGTTCCCACTACGCCATTATATTCTATTACATGCGAGCCAAACTTTTCATATAGCTTATAGTGTTTACCCGACCTAAACAAACCGATATCAAAATCAGTAAAACGGCTATAAGGTTCAACCGGCAATTTATCAGCAACAACAGCCTGTTCTTCCTTTATCTTTTTGATAGTTTTGGCTTTTGGCAAAACAGTTTCTATTTCACTGGACTCCACCTTGGTCTTAACCGTTTTTTTTGCTGCAGCAGCTTTAGCTTCAGGAATTACGGGTTCCGTTTTACTGTTTTTTTTTGCCATAGTAAGATGAGCCAACAGGCCTTTAATTTAACTGGTTTGCTTTAGCAAGCTGGTTTATAATAAATCAAATATAGCGATTATAGTGATTAGAGGTTGGGATTAGAGATTAGTTTTTTTAAGTGTGAGCGCATTACTTCTATAGCAACACTTCAACAAACTCTAACCTTCAATTTCTAAACGTTATTCCCTATTTCACTATCTCAATTTGTTTAAAATTCTTAGTGAATTTAAACTCCAGGCAATTGCTATCATCTATACTATAATGAACTTCT
This sequence comes from Mucilaginibacter sp., assembly GCA_029237615.1. GTDB lineage: Bacteria > Bacteroidota > Bacteroidia > Sphingobacteriales > Sphingobacteriaceae > Mucilaginibacter. The sequence continues at coordinate 10,128 of JAQNCM010000278.1, read as the reverse complement.
TTGCCATCGGCTAATATTTTGGTTGGAACAAAAGGCAGGCCAATAATATTGAAGTGATAACTTTCGTATCTTGGCGTGTAAAGCCCCTCCATACTTTGCTGTACGGTTAAAAGCGTTTTTTTGCCACTTACTACAAACTTCTTTTCAAGGTAAATATCCTGCTCATAGGCAAATGTTTCACCATAATCCTCAAAAAGAAACGAATTAACCTCGTAATTGGCATAATAAATATTCAGTTTTACTTCTTCTATTTCCTTTTCACCAATGTATTGCATAACAGGATATTCGGGAATAACTGAACCTGCTTTGATAAATATGGGGATGGTATCTAATGGCGTTGGCACAACAACCTCTTGTCCTCCTTCCACTACTTCATATGTCCAGAAATTATACCATGCGCCTTTCGGCAGGTACACTTTACGGCTAACTTGTCCGGGTTCAAGTACCGGGCATATTAATATTTTGTCGCCATAAGTAAATTCATCCTGCCTGAAATGATTGGATATCTCTTCCTGCTCGTGCATTACAACCGGCCGCAGAACAGGAAAACCATACCGGTGATGTTCCCAAAATGCAGAATACAAATAAGGGATAAGCCGGTAACGCAGCTCAATAAATTTGCGGTTTATAGCAGTAAAAGGTTCACCAAAGCTCCATGGTTCGCGCTCTTTAGTATCACCCGCAGAATGCGCCCGCATAAAAGGCGAAAACGTACCCATCTGAATCCAGCGGGTAAACAATTCGCCATCAGGCTCGCCGCTAAAGCCACCTATATCTGTACCGCAAAATGAAATTCCGGAGACTGATAAACGCTGACATTGTATGTTGCCTAGTTTTAAATGCTCCCAGGATGCTACGTTATCACCCGTCCATACGGATGAATAACGCTGCACACCCGAATATCCGGCTCTTGTAATGGTAAAAGGGCGTTTGTTCTTCATTAATTTTCGCAAACCCTCGTAGGTTGCGCGCACCATTTGCATACCGTAAATGTTGTGTGCTTTACGGTGCGATCCGCGGTGCCCATCGTACTGGTGACGGACATCATTGGGGAAAGTACCGGCACCAAATACTGCCGGCTCATTCATATCATTCCATACACCGGCTACACCCAATTGTACCAATTCATCAAACAAACCGCCCCACCAGGTGCGTACATCAGGGTTAGTAAAATCCGGAAACTGGCAACGGCCGGGCCATACATGGCCTTCCATGAAATAATCATCGCATCTGCGGCAAAAATACCTGTTCTCTTTCCCCTCTTTAAATACTGCGTAATTATCATCAACACGTATACCCGGATCAATAATCACCACAGTTTTAAACCCGTCTGCGGCTAATTCTTTGATCATTTTTTTGGGATCAGGGAAATATTTTCTATTCCATGTAAAACAACGGTACCCATCCATATAATCAATATCAAGGTAGATACCATCACAAGGGATCTTATTTTCACGAAAGCCGTTCGCAATCTTTTTAACCTTTGCTTCGGGATAGTAACTCCAGCGGCATTGGTGGTAACCAAAGGCCCAAAGCGGTGGCATTGGGTGTGTCCCTGTTAAAATATGATAGCTTTTCACCACATCCATCATGTGCGGACCGTGGATATAATAATATTGCATTTCACCGCCATCTGCCCAAAAACTCGTTTTTGTCGGATCTTCAGCGCCAAAATCAAAATGAGCCTTAAAAGTATTATCGAAGAAAATACCGTGCGCAATACCTTCGTTTACACTGATATAAAAAGGGATGCTGCGGTAAAGCGGATCCTGGTTCCATGCAAAAGAGTAAGCGTCGGTATTCCAGTTTTTTAACCGTTTACCACGAAGATTAAATTCTGTAGGTTTGTCGCCCAGGCCAAAAAAACTTTCTTCCTTATCACAGGTTTTTGTACAAAAAACATAATATCCACCAAATTTCACATTTTCTTCCCAGTGCATCGGCACTGCATCTGCGCTGGTAATATGATCCTCCTTGTCAGAAAACGAAATAAAAAAATCCTTTTTGCGAATATGGCAGGTTACCGCAATGGTTGAAACCCTGAATTCTTCGTCATCCTCGTCAGAAGTAAAAACGATATGTTTTTGCTCCAGTTTGGGCACGGCATAAGAGAATTCGTCCAAAAACACCCCATGCGGAGCTAATCTTACGCGTATTATTTCGTCAGTTACTACAATTATCTCAACCTTTGCATCTCCATCAGTAAAATAGAATTTATTACTCTGCTGATCCACGTGGGTAAGCGTACCCAGGTATTTTTTTATGATCGGTTTTATACCATCCGCAGGGTTATTAAGATGATGAAATTCTTCTTCCTCTTCAATTAATTTGTTAGCCACCAGTTCCTGGTTCAGTATGTTCTCTTCCATCAAAAATTATTAACAGCACCGGCAATTATTGTGCATTGTGTAGCTTTTACGCAATATACAATAATATGGTTTATTATAAAACCCATTAACTGTGCCAAATTTTATTAACTATCAGGTTGTAAAGTATTTATTTTTAAGCAAATGATTATTAGTATAACGCAAACTTTAAACAGAAACTGGTAAATAACACATTTTAACTTAATTGACTTGTTAAGATTGAGGCGCCTCAATTATCTGGATACGTTTTCCATCCTGTACAAATAATACTGAAATTGCAGCTAAAAACATAAAAACTCCGCCCATTACCAATCCGTATATGGCCTGGCTATTAAATAAATATTTTACGATTAAACTTCCGGTAAGACTGTTAACTATTTGGGGGAAAGTGATAAAAAAGTTGAATAAACCCATATAAACCCCTATTTTTTTTGCCGGTATCGAGCTGGATAAGATGGCATAAGGCATAGCCAAAATACTTCCCCATGCAAGGCCTACGCCAACCATTGATAAAAATAGCAGGTAAGGATTTTGTATAAAAAAAATAGATATTAAACCGATACCACCCATTGCTAATGAAAACGCATGTGTTCTTTTACGGTTAAGCCTTTTTACTATCCAGGGCAATGACAGTGCATATACTGCAGAAACGGCGTTGTATACGCCAAACATTTTACCTACCCAGTCACTTGCCTGTGAATATTGGTGAGATGATGTATCGCTTGCTGGTAAATGATAAACATGAGCCGCAACGGCTGATGTTGTGAAAACCCACATAGAAAAGAGCGCGAACCACGAAAAAAACTGCACAATACCTAATTGTTTCATAGTTTTCGGCATGTTTACCAGGTCTTGCAGAAATTCGGCAATACCACTTTTTTTTGCCTCTTTAACATCAGGTTCGTGAAATTTCGCATATTCTTCCGGTGGATATTCTTTTGTTTTGATAACCGTCCATAAAATACACCCGATCAGCACTATCCCGCCTGCATAAAAAGAGTATAACAGATTATCAGGCACAAGTCCTTTTTTCGCTACATCAGGTACATGAAACCATTCGGCCAAAATAGACGGTAAAAACGATCCCATAATGGCGCCTACACCGATCAGGCAGGTTTGTAACGAAAAGCCCATGTTATGCTGACTATCCGGCAGATTATCGGCAACCAAAGCCCGGAAAGGTTCCATTGCTACATTAAAAGACGCATCCATCAGCATCAGCATACCTGCCCCAACTATGATCGGGGGAATAAGAAATGCCAGCCCGGATGAATTGGGTAAAAAGCACAGCGCCAAACCAGACATTATTGCTCCTGTTAAAAAATAGGGTCTTCTGCGCCCCAGCCTGTTCCATGTGCGGTCGCTGTAATGACCAATAATAGGCTGTATGATCATCCCGGTAAGCGGGGCTGCCAGCCAGAACCATGATAAATTATCTACTTTGGCACCAAACTTTAACAGTATACTGCTTGCATAGCCGGTTTGCAATGCAAAGCCAAACTGGATTCCCAAAAAGCCGAAACTCATGTTCCATATTTGCCAAAAACTCATTTTCGGTTTGGGAATAACGCGGTGTGTTGTCATAATTTGTTTATTATCGGTTCAATAGTTAATCGGTTATATGACTCTTGTCATTGCGAGCGCAGCGCGGCAATCGCATACTATACAAGGCGGCTCCGCAAGTTCGCGATTGCTGCGCTCGCAATGACAAACTTTGTATTTTTGTAAGACTACTAAAACTCAAGTAACATCCCGCTTGCCGGCGGAAGTGTAACAGGTAAGCCATTGTCAATATTGTCTGCACTATATTTAACTCCGCTCAATAAGTCCGTAAATTCCCTGCTCCCGTTAATATTTAATTGCTTTAACAGGTCATCAGGCAGTTTAACTTGTATGGTGCGTTCGTTTCGGTTAAAATTGGTTATCACTAATATACGTTGTTTATCGGTATAACGAAGGAAGATGTACAAATGCTGGTCAAAGCCACTTTGATTTTCGTTAGCCAGCATCAATTCCCAAAATTTGCCCGCATTTAACGCCTCGTTATTACGCACAGCATTAAGCAGGGTGCTATAAAAACTGCGTAATTTCAGTTGACCTCCCGACAACTGACCGCCGTCAAACAACCCGTTATTCACCCATTTCTCGTGCTCAGGTACTCCCGAGTAATCAAATATGGTGGTGCGGCCGTCATCACCGCTAAAGCCCTCAATACCAGCTGCGGGCTCCCCTACCTCCTGTCCAAAATAAACCATCACCGGTCCGTTAGACAAAGTAGCAGAAACAATCATCCCCGGAACCGCCAGCCATGCATCGCCTGTAAAATAATTTGATGCAATACGCTGCTCATCATGATTTTCCATAAACCGCAACATTTGATCGTCAATACCTTTGGTGTCCTGGTTCCATACCCGGTTAATGTCCCAGGTAGATGCGTTTGATTCGTTACGGGTTAAACATTTTATGGCATCGTAAAGGCCTACTTTGTCATACAGGTAATCAAATTTTCCTGTGAAAATATATTTATGATAAAGGCCTGTATCATAGGCTTCTCCAATAAGAATCAAGTCCGGGTATTTAGCTTTTAGCTTAGGGATCAGCCATCCCCAAAACTCAAAGGGAACCATTTCTACCATGTCACAACGAAAAGCGTCAATCCCTTTTGCACTCCAATAATCTAAAATGTCATATAGCTTATCCCAAAGCGGCGGCACTGGTTCAAAGTGAGTTGTGCGGCCATTTTGATAGTCGACCCCATAATTTAATTTTATGGTTTCAAACCAATCATTGATAGATGGCGTTGAATTGAATACATCATTACCGGTTGCCTTAGCTGGATATTCGTCAAACTTTCCATCTTTTAGCGGACTTCTAAAGTTGTCACCACCGGGATTATACCCGTTAGGAACAATAAATTGCTGCCCGGGTAGATAATAAAAATCATTCTTTGGATCGAAGGCCTTTGTTTTATCATCGTCCGCTCCCAAATCACATATGCCGGCGGGTTTAACATCAGAAGCGTAAGTGCGCGCCACATGATTCGGCACAAAATCCATGATCACTTTTAACCTGTTTTTATGTGTACGCTTTATCAGGGTTTCGTACTCCCCCATCCGGTTTTTGACGTCAACCGCCAGGTCGGGATCTACATCATAATAATCCTTGATGGCATAGGGTGACCCTGCACGCCCCTTTACAACATCCGGATCATCGGGCGTTATACCGAAATCAGCGTAATCGGTCATGGTGGCGTGTTCAATAACACCCGTGTACCAGACATGGGTAAAACCCATATTTTTTATTTCCTGAAGCGCCTTATCATTAATGTCGTTAAACTTACCTGAACCGTTTTCTTCGATAGATCCATAGGTTTCATTTAACGTTTTAGTATTGCCAAATAATCGTGGTAACAACTGGTAAATGATAAGTTTATTATTGATAGGTGATTGTTCCATTTTTGCTATTGTGCTGATGTTTGCCGGTTAATACAATTATACCTCAACCAGCAATTCATCATTAGCTTTCACTATTTGCTCTTTATTATAAACCAACACCGTTGCTTCATTGCCCGAAAGATTTTTTATTTGAACGCCCTCTTTACTTACTTTAATATTGATCAATGCTCCCCGGAAACCAATATGGAACGAGAACGATTTCCATTTTGCAGGAAGAAATGGCTGAAAAGAAAGTTTCCCATCGCGCACCCGCATCCCTCCAAAACCTTCAACTACCGACATCCATGTACCGGCCATTGAAGTAATATGGCAACCGTCTTCCGTATCGTTATTGTAATCATCAAGGTCTAAACGCGAGGTGCGCAGGTAAAATTGGTAGGCCCTGTCTTCATCACCCAGTTTAGCAGCTAAAATAGCATGCACACAAGGCGATAATGAAGATTCATGCACCGTGCGGGGTTCGTAAAAATCAAAATTGCGGCGGATGGTATCTATGTCGTACTGGTCTTCAAAAAAGTAGATTCCCTGTAAAACATCCGCCTGTTTGATATAGCAGGAACGCAATATCCTGTCCCAGCTCCATTTTTGATTGATAGGTCTTTCAGAAGCAGGGAGATCCTTTACCAAAGTTTGTTCTTTATCAAGGTAACCGTCCTGCTGTAAAAAAACCTGCTGTTGTTCATCATAAGGATAATACATTTTTTCGATAATATCCCTGAACCTGGCAGTTTCCATCGCCTCGTTGAAGTTTACTTTATTAAGCAAAGCAGCATGTTTTATGGGATCAGCAGCTTTAACTTTCTCCGCCACTTCCATAGTATATTGCAAACACCAGGTTGCCAGTTTACTGGTATACCAGTTATTGTTTACGTTATTTTCGTATTCATTCGGTCCGGTAACGCCCAGCATTACGTATTGCTTTTTATCCTGTGACCAGTTAACCCGTTGAGACCAAAAGCGGGAAATAGCAATTAAAACCTCCAACCCATAATCCGTTAAATACGCTTCATCTTCTGTGTAACGTACATAGCTAAAAATTGCATAGGCAATAGCTCCATTCCGGTGAATTTCTTCGAAAGTGATCTCCCACTCGTTATGGCATTCGGTGCCATCCATGGTAACCATCGGGTACAAAGCTGCCCCGCCTGTAAAGCCCAGCAATTTTGCGTTTTCAATGGCTTTGCCCAACTGTTTATAGCGGTATAACAACAGATTGCGGGTTACTTTTTGATCGGCTGTTGCAAGGTAGAATGGCACACAATAAGCTTCGGTATCCCAATAGGTTGAGCCGCCATATTTTTCGCCGGTAAACCCTTTGGGACCAATATTTAACCGGTCATCTTCACCGGTATAAGTTTGGTTAAGCTGAAAAATATTGAACCGGATAGCCTGTTGAGCTGCTGTATCACCTTCAATTATAATATCATTATGCTTCCATTTATCCGCCCATGCACATGCTTGTCCGGCCAGCATGTTATCAAACCCTTTTCCGCTAATGCGGGACAAAGTTTGTTTTACATTTTCAGCAAGTTGAGCGGCCTGGTAATTTTGAGACGAAAGGTTAGCTGCATATTTTATAATAGTTACACGCTGATCTTTATTAGCCTTTAATTCAATTTTGGCGGAGATGTATTTTTCCCTAACAAGCGACTCCGTATCAGGATTGATTAATTCCTCATCCAACAAAATACGGAACTCCATACCGGTTGCTACTTCAAAACCAGTTTTTTTGGTACGCATTTGCAGAAAGCCACCGGTGGGCCAGGTTTCTTTTTTTACCTCGTCCCAAAATTTCTCATCATAATTGGAATCTTTATTAATAACATCACCGTCAATAAAAGGTGTAATACTAAATACGCCGTCAAAATTTAGTGGGGTAATCGTATACTTAATGGCACCTGCTTCATCATCGGCCATACTGCAAAACCGGATAGCTTCAACCTTAATTATCTTACCGTTAATAGTTTTAGCCGTAAAATTTCTTTTCAGGTAGCCCTCCTTCATATTTAACTCACGCCGAAAATCGATTACTTCACATTTGGCAAGATCGAGTTGTTCGCCATCAACCAGGATATCAATTCCTATCCAGTTGGCCGCATTTAAAACTTTCGCAAAATATTCCGGATATCCGTTTTTCCACCACCCTACACGTGTTTTATCCGGGTAATAAACGCCTGCGACATAATTCCCCAGCAGGCTTTCACCGCTATAAGCTTCTTCAAAATTTGCCCGCTGACCCATCCTGCCATTTCCGAGGCTAAAAATACTTTCGGATATTTTATTATTGGAGGGATTAAAGCCTTGTTCAATTATTTTCCACTCATCAACTTCAATGTAGTCCTTCATTCTGTATTGTAATGTTATAATTATTTTAATTTGTCATCACGAGGGGTAAAACAATGATGCGTTATAAGTTTTTTAATTTTTCCAAAGTCATTTCGTTTAAGCCCTTAACAACTAAGTCGGCATTGATCAATACCTGTGGCGAGCCTATACCTACTACTTTCATTCCACCAGTTATTGCAGCTTCAACACCCGCAATGGCATCTTCAAATACTACACAGTCTACGGCTGCAACATGCAGCAGTTCCGCTCCCTTTAAAAACACTTCGGGATCCGGTTTTGGTTTACTAACCATATTACCGTCAACAACGGTATCAAATAGTGGTGTTAAATTAATTTTATCTAATATAGTCATTGAATTTTTACTCGCCGAACCCAAAGCTGTTTTTATTCCGGCTGCCCTGCAGTCCAATAAAAATTCTTTTGCGCCGGGCAATATCTCCGTGGGTGTCATATGACTGATCATGTCAACATACCAATCATTTTTGCGTGTGGCCAGTTCTTCCTGCTCTGCTTTGGTTTTGGTAACACGACCCCATTGCAATATCAGTTGGAGCGAACGTACCCGGCTCACCCCTTTTAATTTTTCGTTATCTTCTTCCGTAAAATCAAAACCCAATTCATTCGCCAGGCGTTTCCAGGCTTTATAATGATAAACGGCGGTGTCGACAATCACACCATCCAGGTCAAAAATACAGGCTTTAATGTTACTCATTTTAGTGTGTTAACAAATTTAATTAATTAGGGATTAGTTGGTTATGAATTACCGATAGTAATCATTTTTATTGATTCCCTAAATAATCAGGTAAAAAATAGCATTCAATTATTAATCTTAAAAAAAAACCGTTTTACAACGTTTTGCATTGCAAGCAAATTTGTGAACCCGTAGGGATAACCCATTTGTAGAAACCCCCGCATGTTTGTTTCCTGCCTCATAGAGGCTACCCTTTTACGCGTGTAAGCTATTAATATATAATGTTCCATCTTTAATGTTTCATTCCACTTGTCGTACATCTTTTTGTTGTAAAAACGCCACCCGGTTAAGTGTAGCCTCTATGAGGCAATAATTTTTGCCTTTGTTTTTTTCTACAAATGGGTTATCCCTACGGGAATGTCATTAAGTTAAAGGGTTCCATATAATTTAGCCCCTCTTAATCTTCCCTCCGGGGAGTCGTGAGTCCTTCGGACCGGAAGGGGAGACTTTAACTTCATTCTTTTTAAAAGCCCCTCCCTTCCGGTCCATAGGATTCCTATTGGAGGGAGGGTTGGGAAAATGCATTTTGGAAGAAGTTCGAACGCTGTTCCACTTAACTTAATGACATTGCTCTATGAGGCAATAATTTTTGCCTTTGTTTTTTTCTACAAACGGGTTATCCCTGCGGGATATGTCATTAAGTTAAAGGCTTCCATATTATTTAGCCCCTCTAAATCTCCGCCGCCAACTGGCGGAGAGACTTTAAATTCATTCAAATTAATCAGCTGATAACTCCTGTTAGTTAATCAGTTCCAAAACCAATGTTGATTTACCGGGGATCGTTAATTTATCAAGACCAATTGTTTCATCTGTAATTACATTCTTCGCTTTTTTTGCGCCTTTTATGCGTTCATCATATCTTTCGGTTGTTGTTGATCCTTCTTTTTCGCCGCTGTTATAAACTATCATCACCGTTTTTTTTCCATCATACCTGAAATATACATAAATGCCTTTTTCCGGGATATACTGCATTATTTTACCGGTTTGTAGTGCAGAGGTATTTTTGCGGTAGTTAGCCAGCTTACGTACATAATTAAATGCATCATTTTCTTTTTCACTACGACCTGCGGCGATAAATTTATTGTTTTTATCCCCTACCCATCCTCCGGAAAAATCTTCACGAACCAAACCATCAGGATTTGAAAAGTTTTTCATCAATATCTCATCGCCATAATACATTTGCGGCACACCGCGCATGGTCATCAGCATA